>NZ_JBQHUL010000020.1:0-62286 GCF_052065235.1 Blautia sp. HCP28S3_G10
AAGCAAAGGACATCGAATGACGGAGTCATGAGATGACTGGGCTCGACGAAGCGTAAGCATGGTTTAAGATTGAGTTGTTTAGTCAACATGTATGTAGTTTTGAAGTTATGAAGAGATTAGTGACTAGAAATAGTCACATTTTCTCATATATAGGGGATTGGTCAAATGGTATGATAGGGGTCTCCAAAACCTTTGGTGGGAGTTCGATTCTCTCATCCCCTGTTTTTAATAATATATATAGCCTGAAAGGGAGTAGCTGACCATAGTGGTTTGTTTTCCGTCATTACGATTATTTTTATAATCCGGGAAATGATTAAATAGCGAGACTTTTACTGTATACTAGTTTATACGGTAAAAATCTCGTTTTTTTTAATATAAAAAGGAGGAAAAGAAAATGATTTTGAATTTGTTTTTGCTTATAGCAGGCTTCATTATCCTTGTAAAAGGAGCAGACTGGTTTGTTGAGGGAGCATCAGGGATAGCCTGTCGTCTTGGTATCCCGCAGCTGATCATAGGACTTACAATTGTAGCAATGGGAACAAGCCTCCCAGAGGCCGCCGTAAGCATTACATCAGCATTAAAGGGAAATGCGGGAATAACTGTTGGAAATATTGTTGGAAGTAATATAATGAATATATTTATTATATTGGGCCTTACTGCAGTAATTACAACTGTTACTGTTCAGAAATCAACAATATATTATGAAATTCCCTTTGTATTTCTGATCACGATTCTTTTAATGATATTTGGTTATACAGGTAACACTGTTTCTTTTTATGAAGGCGTTATATTCTGGATATTATTTATCGGATTTCTTATTTATCTTTTTCAGTCAGCGAAGAAAAATAAAGATTCTGTGGAACAGGAAGAAACTGTCCCTCCTGTATGGAAATGTATTCTTATGTTGATTGCAGGTGGAATAATGGTTGTAGTTGGAAGTGATTTCGCAGTAGATGGAGCTTCTGGAATCGCATCTGCATTTGGAATGAGTGACCGTTTGATAGGACTTACGATTGTTGCATTTGGAACAAGCCTTCCGGAACTGGTTACATCAGTAACAGCCGCACGGAAGGGAAAAGCAGATATTGCAGTCGGAAATATCGTTGGAAGTAATATTTTTAATATTTTGTTTGTTATAGGAACTACAGCATTGATCTGCAAAGTACCATTCGAAAGCAAATTTATTATTGACAGTATTTTTGCAGCGGCAGCATGCGTGATCCTTTGGCTTGGCACGATCAGGCATAAAGAGCTGCGCAGAAGCTGCGGAGTGGTTATGCTGTTGTCCTATGCCGTGTATTTCGTATATCTCTGTATGTAAGTATGATTAAAAATTTTCAATATATTTAATGACTTTTTCTGTTGTGGCATTCTGATATTTGCCTTTTTTCCATATAACACTGATCCGTTGTTCTATAGAAGGAAGAACAGGAATTCCTATAATATCCGGCTGTGCATTTACAATAGAACGATATAGAAAAGTTCCAATATGGTCCGATTTTATCATATTGATCAGAGTAGTAATCTGGCTGGTATTCAGAAGAATATGAGGATTTATGCCAACGGCTTTGAACTGACGGGTAAGAGTCATTACCTGAACCGAGTCAGTATTGAACAGAATCAGGGGTTCTTTGGCAAGCATGGTAAGCAGAATCTGCTGCTGGTTTGCCAGAGGATGCTCAGGTGAAACACAGAAAAGCAGATCTTCTGTATCAATAATACGAGAATTACATTTGTCGATGGCGGGTTGTTCAGCATTAACAATTGCGATATCAAGTTTTTCTTCAAGTACCAGTTCACAGGCCCTGATAGAACCAAATTCAAAAAGCCGGAAATCAACTTCCGGGAAATTTTCCTTTAAAGATAAATAAAGTTCAGGCAGATAGATCGTTCCTAGCATTGGCGGAAGACCAATGCGAATAGGAGTGATCTTTTTTCTTAATTCATGGAATTCTGATTCGACAGAATCTGCGTGTGCAAGAAGTTCTTCTGCACTTTTATAAAAGAGCTCACCTTCTGGGGTCAGGGTGAGTTTATTATTGTTTCGAAAAAAAAGATTTACTCCAAATTCTTCTTCCAGAGCTTTGATGGCATTGGAGATAGAAGGTTGAGTTACAAATAATTCTCTGGCGGCCTTTGTAATGTTATGATATCTTGCTGCCACACAAAAATATTCAAGCTGAGTCAGTTTCATATCATTTGCTCTCCTTTATGGATGAAAAAGCTCTGCGTGAAGCAGAGCAGAAAATTAAATAATTGGAAGATTTTTTAAACGCGGTACTGAAGTTTCCAATTTTTTAATTAAAATTTTGTGATATTTTATATCAGTCTTTACTGAAGATGATGATTCAGCAGTTTCAAGTTTGTCCAGATCTTTTTTCAACAGTCCATAAAGATAGACGATTTCTTTACCAGTTAATTCCAGAGTCACAAATATTCCCCTTTCTTTTGCATTTACATAGTCATCTGTATCTACAGAATAGGCTTGTTAACAAAAAAAGTCAATAATTATATCAATTTCTTGTAGGTGTAGGTGTTGCAACGTCTGTTGAAACAGCTGCATTACTTTCCAAAAAGGCTCTTATGAGACCACTGGGAAGTCACAATGAGAATGAAAGAGCAGCTTCCATGGAAAAACTTCTGGAAGACGGTATCAATGCAATTGGCCTTGGACCCCAGGGAATGGGCGGAAAATATTCAGTAATGGGTGTTCATATCGAAAATACAGCAAGACATCCATCTACAATCGGTGTAGCTGTAAATGTTGGATGCTGGTCACACAGACGTGGACATATTGTTTTTGATAAAGACCTTAACTACACAATCACAACACATTCGGGGGTGACTTTATAATGCTGGAAATTAAAGATGGAAAGAAAATTTTAACAACACCGATCTCAGCAGAAGATCTCAAAGATATCCATATTGGAGATATCATTTATTTAAACGGAAGTATGACAACTTGTCGTGATGTTGCACACAGACGTCTGGTAGAAGAAGGACGTGAACTTCCTGTAGATGTAAAAGATGCAGCAATTTTTCATGCAGGACCGATTATCCGTCCGCTGGAAAATGACAAATTTGAAATGGTATCTGTCGGACCAACAACAAGTATGCGTATGGAAAAATTCGAATATGAATTTGTAAAAGAAACAGGCGTTCGTGTGATCATCGGAAAAGGTGGTATGAAAGAAAATACAGAACGTGCATGTAAAGAATTTGGTGCAATCCACTGTGTATTTCCGGCCGGAAATGCAGTTGTAGCAGCAACAGAAGTTGAAGAAATCGTAGATGCTCAGTGGAGAGACCTGGGAATGCCGGAAACACTGTGGCATTGCAGAGTAAAAGAATTTGGTCCGCTGATCGTGTCTATTGATACAGAAGGACGTAATCTCTTTGAAGAAAATAAAGTAATCTTCAATGAAAGAAAAGACAAAGCAGTTGAAGAAATCTGCAAACATGTAAGTTTCATTAAGTAAAATAATTCTACACATATATTTAATTCAGTAAATAGAAATCAAAATTTTTGCCAAACATTGCCATAATAAAAAGCCATGCTGAGGAAGGTCTGCCATGCTTCCACGGTATGGCTTTTTGGCTGAAAAAAACAGTACCATTTGAAAACTGAAAAAAAGGCAAAAGAGTTGGCGGTGCAGATAGCCAAAATACTTCCCAAATAACAACATATCATTGCAAGAGAAGAAAAGAACATATATAATTAATATTCAGTATAAAGGGGAATGGAGAAGGTAGATTATGGATTATCAGCAGTTGATTACGTTTATTATGGAAATGATTGGAACGATCGCATTTGCAGCTTCAGGTGCAATGGTGGCTGTAGACCGGGCAATGGATATTTTCGGTGTGATCGTACTTGGAGTAACAACGGCAGTAGGGGGTGGAGCTGTCAGGGATGTTATTCTTGGTATTGTACCTCCGGCAATGTTTCAGCGTCCGGTATATACTGTTGTGGCAACAGTTACAGCCTGTGTTGTATTTATGATATTGTATCTGAAAAAAGAACTTTTGCAGGGACATAACAGGGAGACATATGATAAGATCATGCTTGTAATGGACTCTGTAGGTTTGGGGATTTTTACTGTTGTGGGGGTAAATACAGGAATTGCTCACGGTTATGTGGATTATACATTTCTGCTTGTTTTTCTTGGAACGATAACAGGTGTAGGAGGTGGACTGCTGAGAGATATTATGGCAGGTGTTCCACCCTACATTCTTGTAAAACATATATATGCCTGTGCATCTATTGTGGGAGCGATTGTATGTGTGATACTTTACCGTTATTATGGAGCTGTAGTTTCCATGGTTGGTGCATCAGCAGTTGTAGTGCTGATCCGTTATCTGGCAGCACATTACAGATGGAATCTTCCGAAACTGAAGAGAGAAGAATAAATAAGAGGTTACTGTTTTAGGTAACAATAAAAAAGTGGAATCCCCATAAACAGGAATTCCACTTTTTTATTATAATTTAAGAAACAGGAAACCTTAATTAAGTGGCTGTGTGTCCTGCAGAGCCTGGAATCCTTCCTCGCCTGTACGTATCTTGACAACGTTTTCGATATCATAAACGAAGACCTTGCCGTCACCATACTGACCTGTATGAAGAACTTTTTTGGCTGTGTCAATAACTTTTTTGACAGGTACAAGACTTACAACAATTTCAATCTTAATCTTAGGAAGAAGATTCATATCCATTTCGACACCACGGTAGTAGGAGCGGGCTCCCTTCTGTACGCCACAGCCCATAACGTTTGTAATAGTGATACCGGTGACACCGATCTCGTTCATGGCATGCATGAACTCTTCCAGTTTGCTCTGACGGGTGATAATGACAACCTTTGTAAGTTTGTGAATGCCTTCTTTCGGCAGTTCAGGAATTGTGTCAGCTACTTCAGCAGGAGCAACATTTGCAGAGGTATTTGCAGAAGGAATCTCTTTTGTTACACCCATAGGAGTAGGAACTGTAGTCATTGTGTCATGTACAACAAATCCATCATATGCACTTGTAAGACCATGTTCTTTGGAATCCAGACCTTCGATTTCTTCTTCAGCGGAAACACGAAGACCAACAGTATGTTTGAGTGCCTGGAATACGATTGTCATAGTAACAGCAACCCATGCGATAGTGATGATCATTCCGATAAACTGAACACCGAATCCATGGAAACCGCCACCTGTGAGAAGGCCTTTCCAGCCTGTGCCTGAGCCATCAGAGAAAAGACCGACAGCAAGAGTACCGAATGCTCCGTTCAGTCCGTGAACGCCGACAGCGCCGACAGGGTCATCAACTTTAAGGACTTTGTCAATAAATTCAATACCAAATACTACGATGAAACCGGAAAGGATACCGATAATTGCAGCAGATGTGGGAGATACTGTATCACAGCCTGCTGTAATGGCAACAAGACCAGCAAGAGATCCATTCAGTGACATGGAAACATCTGGCTTTTTGTATCTAACCCATGTGATGATAAGTACTGTTACAGTAGCAACAGCTGCTGCAAGGTTAGTTGTAACAAAGATTTTACCTGCACTTACGATCGCATCACCTTCCATACTTACAGTGGAAGCACCGTTGAATCCGAACCAGCAGAACCAGAGGATAAACACACCAAGTGCACCGATTGTAAGGTTATGTCCCGGAATAGCTTTAGATTTGCCGCTCTTGGAATATTTACCGATACGTGGTCCAAGTACAATAGCTCCGATGAAAGCTGCAACACCACCTACCATATGTACTGCACAGGAGCCAGCGAAATCATGGAAGCCCATCTGGCTGATGAATCCACCGCCCCAGATCCAGTGACCGGATACAGGATATACAATAAGACTGATGATGAAACTGTAAATACAATAGGAAGAAAACTTGGTTCTTTCAGCCATTGCACCAGATACGATAGTAGCACTTGTTGCGCAGAAGACGGTCTGGAAGATAAGAAATGCCCAGAACGGAACACCGTCAGGAAGCATTGCAGATCCATAATTGGCTTCTGTTGCGATGCCGCCGATTTTTCCAAAGAATCCGTTTCCGGCACCAAACATGATACCAAAACCGACAATCCAGAATGTAGGAGTACCTATACAGAAGTCCATAAGGTTTTTCATGATAATGTTACCGGCATTTTTGGCTCTGGTGAAACCTGTTTCAACCATTGCAAAACCGGCCTGCATAAAGAATACCAGTGCTGCGCCAAACAGCACCCAGATGGTGTTTACTGAAGAATACATATTGTTACCTCTCTTTCCCCTAAAAAAGTTTATCTGTTAACGTGTTCCGAAAATAAAAAAGCGCAGGAATGAATTTTCTATCATTCTCCGCGCCTTTACGAATCAAATATATATGTAAAACAGGGGATACCGTATCGTGTGATTAATGGATGAGGAAATCGATAATGAATTATGAAGTATCATGTTCATAAAAAAGATATCCCCTGATTTTACCATTGTGAAATTGTGACGTTATCCTCAGTCAGAGATAGAGAATAACAGTTTGCCATAGGTCGGATATGGAAGAATTGAATCCGGGATAAGTGCTTCAGCTGCATCAGCAGAAGTACGGACTTTTTCCATATCACTGAGAACAACGCTCTGATAAAGTTTGGCACTCTTGAGAAGATCTTTATCAACTTCATATTCTGCCATTGCAGTATCGGTCTTAAGAGTTTCAAGATCTTTTGTCATTGTCTCGGCAAGTTCAGTCAGTTTTGTAAGAAGAGCTGCTTCTGCGGATACAGAGATATCCGGAACAACAGATTTCTTAAGAGCTGCTGTCTGAGCAAGTTTTTCCATATATGTAGTAATACTTGGAAGAAGGTCTTTCTGAATAATTTCAACCATAGTATTTGCTTCAATATGAAGTGTCTTTACATAATTCTCAAGCTTGATCTCATAACGAGAGTGAAGCTCTGCATCTGTAAAGATGTGATGGCTTGTAAGAAGTTTTTTATTCTTTTCATCAACGAAATGTGGAAGGGCATCCGGTGTGGAAACCAGGTTGTAAAGTCCACGTTTTTCAGCTTCTTCAATCCATTCGTCTGTATAACCGTTGCCGTTAAAGATTACACGTTTGTGATCGGTAATAGTCTGTTTCAGCAATTCATGCACTGCTTTGTCCATTTCACCAGCAGGAACATCTTTCAGTTTCTCATAGAACTGACGCAGAGATTCTGCAACAGCTGTATTGAGAATGATGTTCGGGTTTGCAACAGAAGAGGAGGAGCCAAGCATACGGAATTCAAATTTGTTTCCTGTAAATGCAAACGGTGAAGTACGGTTTCTGTCAGTGTTGTCTTTTACAAAATGAGGAAGTACTTTTGCACCGATGTCCATCTGTACTGCACCATGACCGGTAAAGAATTCATCTTTTTCGATGGATTTCAGTACTTCAGTCAGTTCATCACCGAGGAAGATAGATACAACTGCCGGCGGAGCTTCGTTTGCTCCAAGACGGTGGTCATTTCCTGCACTTGCAACAGAAATACGAAGCAGATCAGCGTAATCATCAACTGCTTTGATAACTGCAACGAGGAAAACAAGGAACTGAGTATTTTCAGCAGGTGTTTTTCCTGGATCAAGAAGGTTGACACCTGTATCTGTGCTCATGGACCAGTTGTTATGTTTTCCGCTTCCGTTGATTCCCTCAAACGGTTTTTCATGAAGAAGGCATACCATGTTGTGTTTGGCTGCAACTTTTTTCATGATTTCCATTGTCAGCTGGTTGTGGTCAACTGCAACATTTGTTGTGTCAAATACAGGAGCAAGCTCATGTTGTGCAGGAGCAACTTCATTATGTTTTGTTTTTGCCGGGATACCAAGCTTCCACAGTTCTTCATCAAGATCGTGCATATAAGCGGAAACACGAGGCTTCAGTGTTCCAAAGTAATGATCTTCCATTTCCTGTCCTTTAGGAGCAGGAGCACCGATCAGGGTACGTCCGCAGAAGATAAGGTCTTTTCTCTTATTATAAAGATCCTTATCTACAAGGAAGTATTCCTGTTCCGGACCAACTGTGGTGTTGATGTGTTTTACTTCTGTATTGCCAAGGAGACGGAGAATTTTTACCGCCTCTTTATTCAGTGTGTCCATAGAACGGAGAAGAGGTGTTTTTTTATCAAGTGCCTCTCCGCTGTATGAGCAGAATGCAGTAGGAATATAAAGTGTACGGTCTTTAATAAATGCCGGTGATGTCGGATCCCATGCTGTATATCCTCTTGCTTCAAATGTTGCACGAAGACCTCCTGACGGGAAGCTGGAAGCATCCGGTTCACCCTTAACAAGTTCTTTACCGGAGAAATCCATGATCACCTGTCCGTCTGTTGTAGGAGAAATGAAGCTGTCATGTTTTTCAGCAGTGAAGTTTGTCATTGGCTGGAACCAGTGAGTGTAATGAGTAGCACCATGCTCCAGAGCCCATTCTTTCATTGCAACAGCAACAGAGTTTGCAACATCAAGTTCCAGATGTGTACCGTTTTCAATAGTTTTTTTCAGAGCCTTGTACATATCTTTCGGTAATTTTTCACGCATGATCTTGTCATTAAATACAAGGCTGCCATAAATTTCAGGAATTCGCTGTTCCATAATAAATCTCCTTTCATGTCCATTAATCTGAATAATCACTTTATAAACAAAAAAGGCGCTCTGGAATTTAATCCAAAGCGCCGTTGCTTATGTGATGTAGTATACTCAAAAAAAAACGATTGTCAATAAGTTTTTTGAAAAAAATTCAAATTTTTTGTTTGACAGAATGAATTTATTTGTATGTGTTTTTGAAGGGACAGGGGTTGACAAATCCCTTTCTTCTATTATAATTTCAGTGTAATCAGATATCGAAAATGGGAGGAAATACGGATGGCAGAATTAAAAGAAGCCTGTGGTGTCTTCGGTATGTATGATCTGGATGGCGGGAATGTTGTTCCGTCTATTTATTATGGTCTTACATCATTACAGCACCGTGGTCAGGAATCCTGTGGACTTGCAGTTTCCCGCACAGATGGCGAGAGGGGAAATGTTCAGTTTCACAAAGATCTGGGTCTGGTAAGTGAGGTACTTCGTGAAAAAACCATACGCAGTATGGAGGGAAATCTTGGAATCGGTCATGTACGTTATTCTACAACGGGAGCATCTGTGGCAGAGAATGCCCAGCCGCTTGTATTGTCTTATGTAAAAGGTACTCTTGCACTTGCACATAACGGCAATCTGATCAATACACCGGAGCTGAAATGGGAACTGATCCAGAACGGAGCAATTTTCCATACAACGACAGACTCAGAGGTTATTGCATTTCATATTGCGAGAGAACGTGTACACTCTAAATCTGTAGAAGAAGCAATCCTGAAAACAGCCAGGAAACTGAAGGGTGCATATGCACTTGTGGTAATGAGCCCCCGCAAACTGGTCGGAATCCGTGATCCTCTTGGACTGAAGCCGTTATGTCTGGGAAAAAGAGGTAATACATATGTGCTGGCCTCCGAAAGCTGTGCTCTTACATCTGTAGGAGCTGAGTTTGTCAGGGACATTGAACCGGGAGAGATGATCACAATTTCCCGTAAAGGTATCGAAACAAATAAAGAACTTGCAGGCGGAAAACATGCGCATTGTGTCTTCGAATATATTTATTTTGCAAGACTGGACAGTGTTATGGATGGTGTCAGAATTTATGATGCACGAATCCGTGGAGGTAAGTCCCTGGCCAAGTCTTATCCTGTGGAGGCAGATATGGTTACCGGTGTACCGGAGTCAGGTATTCCGGCAGCAAAGGGATATTCAGAGGCTTCCGGAATTCCTTTCGGATTTGCCTTTTATAAAAACAGCTATATAGGGAGAACGTTTATCAAACCTACACAGGAGGAACGTGAATCCAGTGTACATCTGAAACTGAGTGTTCTCGAATCAGCAGTCAAAGGCAAAAGGATTGTTCTTGTAGATGACTCTATCGTAAGAGGAACTACGATGGCCAATATTATCCGTATGCTTAAGAATGCAGGAGCTCTGGAAGTACATGTAAGAATCAGTTCACCACCGTTCCTTCATCCATGCTATTTTGGTACAGACGTTCCGTCAAATGATCAGCTGATCGCTTCCCAGCACAGCACAGATGAAATCTGCGAGATGATCGGAGCAGATTCACTTGGATATATGCAGAGTGAATTCCTGGAGGGAATGGCAGGTGGTCTTCCATTATGTAAAGCATGTTTTGACGGAAAATACCCTATGGAAATAGAAGAAAATCAGTAAATTGCATATTTACAAACGCTGAAAAATAATGTATAGTAATGCACATATTTAGAATCATAAAGAATTTTTATGTCTGACAAAGGCGTCAGAAACAGAGACCAGAGTATTGGTTAAGGCTGTTTCTGACGCCTTTTTTTGACATAAAGTGGAATGTCAGAAAAAGACTTCCTATTATATATAATAGACAAGCAGATAAAAATGGAGGAGGAAATCGTAATGGCAGTAAAATATGTTTTTGTTACAGGTGGTGTTGTATCAGGTCTTGGAAAGGGAATCACCGCAGCATCACTGGGAAGACTTCTGAAAGCAAGAGGATATCAGGTAACCATGCAGAAGTTTGACCCGTACATCAATATTGACCCGGGAACTATGAACCCTATTCAGCATGGAGAAGTTTTTGTAACAGATGACGGTACGGAAACAGACCTGGATCTCGGACATTATGAACGTTTTATTGATGAAAGCCTGGACAAAAATTCAAACGTAACTACCGGAAAAGTTTACTGGTCTGTTCTTCAGAAAGAACGTCATGGAGATTTCGGCGGAGGAACTGTTCAGGTCATTCCACATATCACAAATGAGATTAAGGGCCGTTTCTACAAAGCAAAAACACCGGAAGAAGAGAGAATTGCCATTATCGAAGTCGGAGGAACCGTAGGTGATATTGAAAGTCAGCCGTTCCTGGAAGCAATCCGTCAGTTCCAGCATGATGTAGGCCATGACAATGCAGTACTGATCCATGTAACCCTGATTCCATATCTGAAAGCTTCTGAAGAACTGAAAACAAAACCTACACAGGCAAGTGTAAAAGAACTACAGGCAATGGGAATCCAGCCGGATGTCCTTGTATGCAGAAGTGAGCATGAACTGACTGATGAAATCAAAGCAAAGATCGCACTGTTCTGTAATGTGCCGGTAAGTCACGTACTGCAGAACCTGGATGTTGAATATCTGTATGAAGCGCCTCTTGCTATGGAAAGAGAAAAACTTGCAGATGTTGTTCTTGAGACATTGAGATTGGAAAACCGTAAACCGGATCTTACAGAGTGGATCCAGATGGTAAGTGACCTCCGTAATCCTGAATGTGAAGTTAACATTGCAATGGTAGGAAAATATACACAGCTTCATGATGCATACTTAAGTGTTGTTGAGGCATTGAAACATGGCGGTATTTCCTGTAAGGCGAAAGTAGATATCACATGGGTAGATTCAGAAGAATTAAATGAGAAGAATCTGGATCAGGTTCTTTATAAAGTAGATGGAATTCTTGTTCCGGGCGGCTTCGGAAACAGAGGAACCGAAGGTATGATCCTGGCAGCACAGTATGCGAGAACACACAGGATACCGTACCTTGGAATCTGCCTTGGTATGCAGATGGCAATTGTGGAATTTGCGAGACATGTACTTGGTTATGAAGATGCAAACAGTATTGAACTTGATCCTGTAACAAAACATCCGGTAATCGCACTGATGCCCGACCAGGAGAGTGTGGAAGACCTGGGAGGAACCCTCCGTCTTGGAAGTTATCCATGCGTACTTGCCGAAAATTCAAAAGCAAAAGAACTTTTCGGACAGAAAGAGATTCAGGAACGTCACAGACATCGTTATGAAGTAAACAATGCATTCAGAGAAGAACTTGCGGAAAATGGAATGACTATTGCAGGAACTTCACCGGACGGTCATATTGTTGAGATGATTGAGATTAAAGATCACCCGTTCTTTGAGGGAACACAGGGTCATCCTGAATTCAAATCAAGACCGAATCATGCGCATCCTCTTTTCCGTGGATTTGTAGGTGCAGCAGTCGAGTATCTGAAAGAAAAAAATGCAAAGAGTGAGTTAAATAAGGAATAAACAAAATGAAGCGGATAGAGAAATAAGAGAGGATGAGGAACATGCAAGAAGTGATGAGGGAAGACCAAGGTCTTTATCGCCAGGAATTTGAACATGATAACTGTGGTATCGGAGCAGTTGTCAATATCAAAGGAAAAAAGACTCATGATACAGTTGTCAATGCACTGCGTATTGTAGAGCATCTGGAGCATCGTGCTGGAAAAGATGCAGAAGGAAAAACCGGTGATGGAGTTGGTATTCTTCTGCAGATATCCCACAGATTTTTTAAGAAAACATGTAAAAAAGAGGGATTTGATATCGGTGAAGAAAGAGAATATGGTATTGCTCAGTTCTTCTTCCCGCAGCATGAGATCAAACGTGCACAGGCAAAAAAAATGTTTGAGATCATTGTGGAAAAAGAAGGCCTTGAACTTCTGGGCTGGAGAACTGTACCTGTAATCCCGGATGTACTTGGACATAAAGCCAGGGAATGTATGCCATATATTATGCAGGCATTTATCAAAAAACCTGAAGATGTGGAAAAGGGACTTCCGTTTGACCGTATGCTTTATATAGCGCGACGTGAATTTGAACAGAGTAATGACAATACCTACGTGGTATCCATGAGCAGCCGTACGATCGTATATAAAGGTATGTTCCTGGTTGGTCAGCTGCGCACATTTTTTGCGGATCTTCAGAATCCTGACTATGATTCCGCTATTGCAATGGTACACTCAAGATTCAGTACAAACACCAACCCAAGCTGGGAGAGAGCACATCCGAACAGATTTATTGTACACAATGGTGAAATCAACACGATCCGTGGAAATGCGGACAAGATGCTTGCAAGAGAAGAAAATATGGAATCTCCATATCTGAAAGGACAGCTTCATAAAGTCCTCCCTGTTGTAAACCGTAATGGTTCTGACTCTGCAATGCTGGATAATACACTGGAATTTCTTGTAATGAGTGGTATGGAACTTCCACTGGCAGTAATGATCACAATCCCTGAGCCATGGGCATATAATGATACAATTTCTCAGGAAAAGAGAGATTTTTATCAGTATTACGCAACTATGATGGAACCATGGGATGGACCTGCCTCTATTTTGTTCTCAGATGGAGATGTAATGGGTGCTGTGCTTGACCGTAACGGTCTCAGACCTTCCAGATATTATATTACATCTGATGGTTATATGATTCTGTCTTCAGAAGTCGGTGTTATGCCTATCCCGGAAGAAAAGATAGTCCTGAAAGAACGTCTTCATCCTGGAAAAATGCTTCTTGTTGATACTGTTCAGGGCAAGGTTATTGATGATAATGAGCTGAAAGAAAAATATGCAAAAATGCAGCCTTACGGAGAATGGCTGAACAGCAATCTGGTACAGCTGAAAGATATTAAGATTCCTAATATTCGTATGGAAGAATATACAGACGAACAGCGTGCACGTCTTCAGAAAGCATTTGGATATACGTATGAGCAGTATCGTACTTCTATCCGTAATATGGCACTGAACGGAGCAGAGAGTATTGGGGCAATGGGAGTTGATACGCCACTTGCCGTATTATCAAAAGAACATCGTCCGTTATTTGATTATTTCAAACAGCTTTTTGCGCAGGTAACAAACCCGCCTATTGACGCTATCCGTGAGGAAATTGTTACTTCTACAAGTGTGTATGCCGGTAAAGACGGAAACCTTCTGGTACAGCAGCCGGAAAACTGTCATGTGCTGAAGATCGTTCATCCGATCCTTACCAATACAGATATGCTGAAAATCAAAAATATGAAACATGAGGGATTCAAAGTAGCTGTTGTTTCTACTCTTTATTATAAGAGTACGAAGCTTGAAAGAGCAATTGACCGTCTGTTTGTAGAAGTTGACAAAGCATTCCGTGATGGTGCAAACATCCTCGTACTTTCAGACCGTGGCGTGGATGAAAACCATATGCCGATCCCGTCATTACTGGCTGTATCAGCAGTGCACCAGCATCTTGTAAAGACAAAGAAGAGTACTTCACTTGCGCTTATTGTTGAATCCGGTGAACCAAGAGAAGTACATCATTTTGCAACACTTCTGGGATATGGTGCAAGTGCGATCAACCCGTATCTGGCACTTGAAACTATCCGTGAACTGATTGACAATCATATGCTGGATAAGGACTACTATGCAGCAGTAGAAGATTACAATCATGCAGTTTTAAGCGGGATTGTCAAGATTGCTTCCAAAATGGGTATTTCGACAATTCAGTCTTATCAGGGATCTCAGATTTTTGAGGCAATCGGTATTTCAAATGAAGTTATTGATAAATATTTTACAGGAACAGTAAGCCGTGTAGGCGGTATTACACTGGAAGATATTGAGGACAATGTGGACAGACTGCATTCAGAAGCTTTTGATCCGCTGGGAATGAATACAGATCTTACACTGGACAGTGCAGGTGCACATAAGATGAGAAGTCAGGGCGAAGAACATAAATATAACCCGCAGACGATTCATCTTCTGCAGACGTCAACCAGAAACGGAAGTTATAAACAGTTTAAAGAATATACAAAACTGGTAGATGAAGAAAGCCATGGATCTTTACGTGGACTTCTTGAATTTAATTATCCGGAAAATTCGATTCCGATCGATGAGGTCGAAAGCGTAGATGAGATTGTTAAGAGATTTAAAACCGGTGCCATGTCCTATGGCTCCATTTCCCAGGAGGCACATGAAACACTTGCCATTGCAATGAATCATCTCCATGGAAAATCCAATACAGGTGAAGGTGGAGAGAGCGATGAACGTATTGCTTCTGCAGGAACTGACAATGACCGTTGTTCTGCAATCAAACAGGTTGCCAGCGGACGTTTTGGTGTAACAAGCAGTTACCTTGTATCAGCAAGAGAAATCCAGATTAAAATGGCACAGGGGGCAAAACCTGGTGAAGGCGGACATCTTCCTGCAAAGAAAGTATATCCGTGGATTGCAAAGACACGTCATTCAACACCTGGTGTATCACTGATTTCTCCGCCACCGCATCATGATATTTATTCAATTGAAGACCTTGCACAGCTGATCTACGACCTGAAAAATTCTAATATTTATGCTGATATTTCCGTAAAACTTGTGTCAGAAGCAGGTGTCGGTACAGTTGCAGCAGGTGTTGCCAAGGCTGGCGCACAGACAGTTCTGATTTCAGGTTATGACGGAGGAACAGGAGCTGCTCCGAGAAGTTCTATTCATAATGCAGGACTTCCATGGGAACTTGGACTTGCGGAAACACATCAGACGCTGATCATGAACGGACTGCGTAACCGTGTTCGTATCGAGACAGACGGTAAACTGATGAGCGGCCGTGACGTAGCTGTTGCTGCTCTGCTTGGCGCTGAGGAATTTGGTTTTGCAACAGCTCCTCTTGTAACAATGGGCTGTGTTATGATGAGAGTATGTAACCTGGATACATGTCCTGTTGGTATTGCAACACAGAATCCGGAACTCCGTAAGCGCTTCCGCGGAAAACCGGAATATGTAGAAAACTTTATGAGATTTATTGCGCAGGAACTGAGAGAATATATGGCACGTCTTGGTGTTCATACAGTAGATGAGATGGTTGGACGTACAGACCTTCTGAGACAGTCAAAAGAAGCTGTTACTGCTGAACCTCATAAAGGAAAACTGGACCTCAGTGCAATTCTCAATAATCCATATGCGGGAAATGGTCAGAAAGTTACTTTTGATCCAAAGGCAGCGTATAATTTTGAACTTGAAAAGACTCTGGATGAAAAAGTTCTTCTTAAAAAATGTGAAAAAGCCATAACAAAGGGACAGCATATGGAACTTGAGGTGGAAGTTACCAATACAGACCGTACATTCGGTACGATCCTTGGTGCGGAAATTACCCGAAAAACAGGTAAGGGCCTTGATGATGATACAATCGTGGTCAACTGTAAAGGATCCGGCGGACAGAGCTTTGGCGCTTTTATACCGAAAGGACTTACACTGAATCTGACAGGTGACAGTAATGACTACTTTGGAAAAGGTCTTTCCGGTGGTAAACTGATCGTGAAAGTTCCGGAGAAAGCATCTTATAAACCAGAAGAGAACATTATTATCGGCAATGTTGCACTCTATGGTGCAACCAGTGGTTATGCATTTATCAACGGTGTTGCAGGAGAACGTTTTGCAGTACGTAATTCAGGGGCCTATGCAGTTGTTGAAGGCGTTGGCGAACATGGCTGTGAATATATGACAGGCGGTCGTGTTGTAGTACTCGGAAGAACAGGTAAAAACTTTGCGGCTGGTATGAGCGGTGGTATTGCCTATGTACTGGACGTTGAGAACAAACTGTACAAAAACATCAACAAAGCAATGATTTCTATTGAAAAAGTAGAAAACAAATATGATAAGAAAGAACTTCGAGATCTGATCGAAGCCCATGTTGCTGCAACCGGTTCAGAACTGGGAGCAAAGGTGCTGGCTGATTTTGATGCATATCTGCCACACTTCAAGAAACTGATTCCGAATGAATATAAGAGAATGATCACACTCAGTGCAAAACTGGAAGAAAAGGGACTTACCAGTCAGCAGGCGCAGATGGAAGCATTCTATGAAAGCATCGGAGCAAAGCATTAAGGAGGATGAGGAAACATGGGAAAGCCAACAGGATTTTTAGAATATAAGAGAGAGACAGCCAAAGTGCTGCCTCCAAAGGTCCGGATAGCAAATTTCAATGAGTTCCGGATTCCGCTCAGCAAAGAAAAACAGAAATTACAGGGAGCACGCTGCATGGCCTGCGGTGTTCCGTTCTGTCAGTCAGGAATGATGCTCGGGGGTATGGCCTCCGGCTGTCCTCTTCACAATCTGGTTCCTGAGACAAATGACCTTGTATATACAGGAAACTGGAAACAGGCATATTTAAGATTATCAAAAACGCACAGTTTTCCGGAATTTACTTCCAGAGTATGCCCGGCACTCTGTGAGGCTGCATGTACCTGCAATCTTGACGGAGAGCCAGTTGCAACAAAAGAAAATGAGAGAGCAATCATAGAGACTGCATATAAAGAAGGCTGGGTACAGCCACAGAAACCGGCAGTTCGTACAGGAAAGACGGTGGCTGTTATCGGAAGCGGTCCTTCCGGTCTGGCAGCAGCTCAGCAGCTGAACAGAAGAGGCCATGAGGTTACTGTATATGAAAGAAGTGACAGAGCTGGTGGACTTCTTCGGTATGGAATTCCGAATATGAAACTTGAAAAATGGGTGATCGACAGAAGAATCAGTCTTATGGAAGAAGAGGGAGTAAAATTTGTTCTTAATACAAATGTAGGAACAGATATCACAGCAGAAGAACTTCTCAAGAAATATGACAGAGTGATCCTTGCCTGTGGTGCTTCCAATCCGAGAGATATTAAGGTTCCGGGAAGAGAATCAAAGGGAATTTATTTTGCAGTTGATTTTCTTGGAAAAGTGACAAAGACCCTTCTTGATTCTGATTTTGAAAAAGTTCCGTATGAACTTGCAAAAGGTAAAAATGTACTGGTTATTGGTGGTGGTGATACAGGAAATGACTGCGTTGGAACAAGCGTTCGTCTTGGCGCAAAATCCGTAACACAGCTGGAAATGATGCCGAAACCTCCGGTTGAACGTGCGGCAAACAATCCATGGCCACAGTGGCCGAGAGTCCTCAAGACAGATTATGGCCAGGAAGAAGCAATCGCCGTATTTGGCCATGATCCGCGTGTATATCAGACAACTGTTACAGAATTCATTCCTGATAAAAAAGGTAATGTCTGCAAGGCAAAGATTGTTAAACTTAAATCACAGAAAGATGAAAAGACAGGCAGAATGATGATGGTTCCGGTAGAAGGAACAGAGGAAGTGATTTCGGCTGATCTTGTACTTATTGCAGCTGGTTTCCTCGGAAGTCAGAAATATGTGACAGATGCATTTCATGTTGCTGTAAACGGCCGTACAAATGTTGAAACAAAACAGGAAGAATATGAAACATCTGTTAAGCGTGTATTTACTGCAGGCGACATGCACAGAGGACAGTCACTGGTAGTATGGGCGATTCGTGAGGGCAGAGAGGCTGCAAAGGCAGTCGATGAATCCCTTATGGGATATACAAATCTGTAAAAAAGAGAGTTGACAAAGAAAATGCCGGTTGCTATAATACCTGCATGGACAAAGGCGTTCTTTTGGAGGGTAGATCCTTTCAGAAGTGCGCCCTTTTTTTATGTAATATATTTTTTCATTGATAAGGAGAGAATGTGATGGGGAATTATTCCAGAGAGGAAATATTACAAATGGTGGAGGAAGAAGACGTAGAATTTATCCGTCTTCAGTTTACCGATATGTATGGGGCAATCAAAAATATTGCCGTGACCGCTCGGGAACTCCCCCGGGCACTGGATAATCAATGTATTGTAAACGGAGAGCAGATATCAGGTATGGCAGGAGACAAGGGAACAGATTTGTATTTGAGTCCTGTACGTGATACATTTTCAATTCTGCCGTGGCGTCCGCAGCAGGGAAAGGTTGCACGTTTGATTTGTGATCTTTACTGTCCGGATGGAACACCATATCAGAACAGCCCAAGATATATTCTCGAAAAAACAGCTGCAAAGGCAGAAGCAGAAGGCTATACCTGTTTTATTGATCCTGAATGTGAGTTTTTTCTGTTTCACACAGATGACAATGGAAAGCCGACTACAGTAACTCATGAGCAGGCAGGATACCTGGATATCAGTCCGCTTGATCTTGGCGAAAATGCCAGAAGAGATATGGTGCTTACACTTGAAGATATGGGAGTGGAAGTGGAATCTTCCCATCATGAGGCAGCACCTGCACAACATGAGATCGATTTTCATTATGGAGAGATCCGCAAGATAGCCGACTGTCTGATGACATTTAAGATGGCAGTGCGTATTGTTGCAAAACGTCACGGACTTCATGCTACTTTTATGCCGAAACCGAGATCAGAAGTGAATGGTTCAGGAATGCATATTCAGTTTTCACTTTTCAAAGATGGAAGAAATGTTTTTGAAAATCAGAATAATCCTGAAAAACTCAGTGAAGAGGCATATTATTTTATTGGAGGTCTTCTTGCACACAGCAAGGAAATGGCTCTGATCACAAATCCACTGGTGAATTCCTACAAACGTCTTGTTCCGGGGTACGATGCACCGACAGAACTTACATGGACGGAAAATAACCAGAATTCTCTTGTCAGAATTCCGGTTACCAGAAGGGATGGAATCAGAGTGGAACTGAGAAGTCCTGATGCATCTGCAAATCCATATCTGGTGCTGGCAGTATGCCTGGCGGCAGGCCTGGATGGAGTAAAAAATAAAATATATCCTACAAAATCATCTAATATTGCAACACAGGATGGAAATACAGAGCATCTTCCGGAGACACTGAAAGATGCAATCGAGCTGTTTGAACAGAGCAGCTGGATAAAGAATGTACTTGGAGAGGACTTTTGTCAGGAGTATATAAAAGAAAAGAAAAATGAATGGCTGCGTTATGTAAGACAGGTTACAGACTGGGAAGTAGAAGAATATCTGTACCGTTTGTAACAGAAATCTGAATAAAAGCAGCAAAAGCGTGTTACAAAGGGAAGAGGAGAGACACATGGATGAGCAGCATTGTGATAGTCTTACCAAAAATTGAAGATGCTAAGAAAATCCGGTCTGTTCTGGAACGACATGGGCTTTCGGTGGCTTCAGTATGTAATACGGCATCCAGCGCACTTGCAAGTGCATCAGAATTGGGCAGTGGTGTAATGATCAGTGGTTATCGCCTGCCTGATATGAATTATTATGATCTTGCGGAATGTCTGCCGAAAGACTTTGAACTTCTTCTTCTGGCTTCAGCCAGAGTGATCTGTGAAGTTCCTTCTTTTATTCTTTCAGTAGAGATGCCGATGAAGGCAGGAGATCTTGTCAATACGGTAAATATGATTCTGACGCAGCAGGAGCGGCGAAGGAGAAAAGAAAAGAATAAACCCAAAACAAGGTCTTGGAAAGAACAGAATTATATTTCTAATGCAAAGATGATGCTGATGCAGAGAAATCATCTGAGTGAAGAGGATGCGTACAGATATATTCAGAAATCCAGTATGGATTCGGGTACAAATATGGTTGAAACAGCACAGATGCTGTTGATGCTGTTTTATGAAGAATGATCGGTGGCGTGAATGAGATATTCATGGCAGTAGATAATAGATAATGGAGGATGAGGAAATGGAGTTTTTGGATGGTACATGTAAAAAAGAAGTATGCCAGTGGGAAGATCTGTTAGGTAATTCTCTTTTAAATCAGGAAGTCGTTCTGGAGGGAGCTGTTCACAGTATCCGTAATATGGGAGATGTGGCATTTGTGATAATCAGAAGACGGGAAGGACTTTTTCAGACTGTATTTGAAGAAGAAAAAGCAAACCTTTCCATTCATGATCTAAAAGAAGCCATGACACTCAGAATCAGAGGAGTACTTAACGAAGAAGAAAGAGCACCTCATGGAAGAGAAATCCGTATTCGTGAGATTACAGTTCTTTCACGGCCGGCAGAACCAATGCCGCTTGCTATTGACAAATGGAAATTAAATACATCACTGGAAGCAAAACTGAACTTACGTCCAATTGCTCTTCGTAATATTCAGGAACGCTCTAAATTCAAAATTCAGGAAGCACTCACAAGAGCTTTCCGTGATTTCCTTTATGGACAGGGATTTACAGAAATCCATACACCAAAGATAGGCGCAAGAGGTGCTGAAGGTGGAGCCAACCTGTTTAAATTCAGCTATTTCCATAAACCTGCTGTTCTTGCACAGAGCCCTCAGTTTTATAAACAGATGATGGTAGGTGTATTCGATCGTGTATTTGAGACAGGTCCTGTTTTCAGGGCGGAAAAACATAACACAAAGCGTCATCTGAATGAATATACGAGTCTTGATTTTGAGATGGGATATATTGACGGATTTGAAGATATTATGGAAATGGAAACAGGATTCCTTCAGTATGCAGTGGAACTTCTGAAGAAAGATTATGCAAAAGAACTGGCAATCCTGAAAGTAGAACTTCCGAAGGTAGACAAGATTCCGACAGTTCGTTTTGATAAAGCAAAAGAACTGGTTTCCGAAAAATACAACCGTAAGATCCGCAACCCGTTTGACCTTGAGCCTGAAGAAGAAGCGCTGATCGGTAAATACTTCAAAGAAGAATTTGATGCTGACTTTGTATTCGTAACACATTATCCGTCAAAGAAACGTCCGTTCTATGCGATGGATGATCCGGAAGATTCCAGATTTACACTGAGTTTTGATCTTCTGTTCCACGGACTTGAAGTGACAACAGGCGGTCAGAGAATCCATGATTACAGACAGCTGAAAGAAAAAATCGCAGCACGTGGAATGGAAGAAGAAGGTATGGAACAGTACCTGGATACATTTAAACATGGAATGCCGCCTCACGGAGGGCTTGGAATCGGACTGGAACGTCTGACCATGCAGCTCCTGGGAGAGGAAAATGTACGTGAAGCATGTTTGTTCCCGAGAGATCTGAACAGACTGGAGCCGTAAACAGTTACGAGGGAGGCACAGAATACAATGGCGAAAATTATAGATGACGAAACAATTGAAAATGTTTGCATTCTTGCGAAACTTTCTCTTACAGAAGAAGCAAAAGAAAAAGCAAAACAAGATATGCAGAAAATGCTGGATTATGTAGAAAAACTGGACGAACTGGATACAGATGGTGTGGAACCACTGTCACATATTTTCGGTGACAAAAATGTTTTCCGTGATGATATTGTCACAAACGGCGACAACAGTGAGAAAATGCTTGCCAATGCACCGAAGAAGAAAGAAGGACAGTATCAGGTACCGAAGACCATAGGATAGGAGACAAAAACATGGAACTGGAAACGATGACAGCTTTAGAGCTGGCAGAAAAAATAAAACAGCATCAGATCAGTGTCCAGGATGGTGTGAAATCTGTATTTGATCAGATTGAGAAAAAAGATGGAAAAGTACACGCATATCTGGAGACTTACAAAAAAGAAGCTTACGCAAGAGCAAAAGAAGTGGAAAAAGGAATTGAAGACGGCACTTATGCAGGTCCTCTTGCAGGCGTTCCTGTAGCAGTGAAGGATAATATCTGTGTCAAAGGCAAAAAGACAACTTGTGCATCGAAGATTCTGGAGAACTTTGTACCACAGTATAATGCAGAGGTTATTGATCGTCTGGAAAAAGCGGGAATGATCATTATTGGAAAGACGAACATGGATGAATTTGCCATGGGAAGTACAACGGAAACTTCTGCATATGGCGTGACAAGAAATCCATGGAACCTTGAACATGTCCCGGGAGGTTCTTCCGGTGGTTCCTGTGCTGCAGTGGCAGCAGGAGAAACTTATCTTGCACTTGGTTCAGACACAGGTGGATCTATCCGCCAGCCAAGTTCTTTCTGTGGTGTTACAGGAATCAAGCCAACCTATGGAACTGTATCACGTTATGGCCTGGTTGCATATGCATCTTCACTGGATCAGATCGGACCGGTGGGCAAAAATGTCGCAGACTGTACCGCACTTCTGGAAGTGATCGCCGGCCATGATCCGAAAGATGCAACATCTCTTCAGAGAGCTGATCTGGACTTCAGTAGAAGTCTTGAAGACAGAAAACTGCTGGGAATAAAATTTGGCATTCCAAAAGAATTTCTTGCAAAAGGACTGAATCCGGAAGTAAAAGATGCATTTATGAATACCCTTAAAGTTCTTACAGAGCAGGGAGCCATTGTGGAATTTTTCTCAGTAGAGACTATGGAATATATGATTCCTGCATATTATATAATCGCAAGTGCAGAGGCAAGTTCCAACCTGGAACGATTTGATGGAGTAAAATATGGATATCGTGCAGCCGAATATGAAGGCCTTCACGATATGTACAAAAAGACAAGAACAGAAGCATTTGGTGAAGAAGTAAAACGTCGTATCATGCTGGGATCTTTTGTATTAAGTTCTGGATATTATGATGCATATTATCTGAAAGCGCTGAAAACAAAAGCGCTTATCAAACAGGAATTTGACAGGGCATTTGAAAAATATGATGTAATTCTTGCTCCGGCAGCTCCATATACAGCACCAAAGATCGGTGAAAGTCTGAAAGATCCGCTTGCCATGTATCTGGGCGATATTTATACAGTTGCGGTCAATTTATGTGGTCTGCCTGGAATTACAGTACCGTGTGGTATGGACAAAGCCGGAATGCCGATTGGTATTCAGATGATCGGCAACTGTTTCGGAGAGCATAAGATTCTTCGTGCAGCATCTGCTTATGAGGCAGAAAGAGGAGCATTTCCTGTTCCGGAAAAAGGAGGCCAGGAAGCATGAAACAGTATGAAACAGTCATCGGACTTGAAGTCCATGTAGAATTAGCAACAAAGACAAAGATTTTCTGTGGTTGCTCCACTGAATTCGGCGGAGCGCCTAATACACATACCTGTCCTGTGTGTACAGGTATGCCAGGTTCACTGCCCGTATTAAATAAAAAAGTGGTTGAATTTGCACTGAAGGCAGGAATTGCAGCAAACTGTCAGATCAATCAGTACTGTAAATTTGACAGAAAGAATTATTTCTATCCGGATAATCCACAGAATTACCAGATTTCACAGCTGTATCTGCCAATCTGCCATGATGGTTTTGTTGAGATCGAGACATCAGCAGGAAAGAAAAAAATCCGTATCCATGAAATGCATATGGAGGAAGATGCAGGAAAACTGATTCATGATGAATGGGAAGACTGTTCCCTGGTTGACTACAACCGAAGCGGTGTGCCTCTGATCGAGATTGTTTCTGAACCGGATATGAGAAGTTCGGAAGAAGTTATCGCCTATCTGGAAAAACTCCGTTGTATGATGCAGTACCTGGGAGTTTCTGACTGTAAACTTCAGGAAGGTTCCATGCGAGCTGACGTAAACCTTTCTGTAAGAGAAGTGGGAAGCGAGACCTTTGGTACAAGAACAGAGATGAAAAACCTGAACTCTTTTAAGGCTATTGCAAGGGCTATTGAAGGGGAAAGAGAACGTCAGATTGAACTGATCGAAGAGGGAAGAGCTGTTGTTCAGGAAACACGCCGCTGGGATGACAATAAAGAATCTTCTCATGCAATGCGTTCCAAGGAAGATGCAAAAGATTATCGCTATTTTCCAGATCCGGATCTTCCACCAATCCATATTTCTGATGAATGGATCGAGGAACTTCGCCAGAATCAGCCGGAACTGAGAGAGGAAAAACAGCTGCGTTATCAGAATGATTATGAACTTCCGGCTTATGATGCCGGTATCCTGACAGAATCCAGGCATCTTTCAGAGCTTTTTGAAGAAGTTGCATCTCTGTGTGGAAGTCCGAAAAAAGCGGCTAACTGGTTTATGGGTGAAGTACTTCGCCTCACCAAGGACAAAGGTCTGGAAGCAGAAAAAGTAGAATTTACACCGAAACATCTTGCTGATCTTATCCAGATGGTAGAGAAAAAGGAAGTAAGTGCACAGAATGCCAAGAAAGTATTTGAAAAAGTATTTGATGAAGATATTGAACCGGCAGCATATATTGAAGAACATGGACTGAAGATCGTAGAAGATACAGGACTTCTCAATGACACTCTGCAGAAGATTCTGGCAGCCAATCCAGGACCGCTTTCTGAACTTCTTGGCGGCAAAGAAAAAGTTTTCGGCTTTTTTGTAGGACAGATGATGCGTGAACTGAAGGGCAAGGCAAGTCCGGATGCAGTAAGGGAAGCTTTGCAGAAAGAAATTGAAAAGCGAAAATAATACAGAAGCGAATATAGAATTCAGGAGAAAAATTATGGTTACAGTAAATAAAAATTATTTAAAACTTCCGGGAAGTTATCTTTTTTCTACAATTGCAAAAAAGGTTGCTGCCTATCAGCAGGCAAACCCGGATGTGCAGATCGTACGTCTTGGAATTGGTGATGTTACCCAGCCACTTGCACCGGCAATTATTGATTCTCTTCATAAGTCAGTAGATGAAATGGCGCATGCGGAGACTTTTCATGGATATGCACCGGATCTTGGATATGAATTTCTGCGTACTGCCATTGCAAAAAATGATTATGCTGACAGAGGCTGTGATATTTCAGCGGATGAAATTTTTGTTTCAGACGGTGCTAAAAGTGACTCCGGAAACATTCAGGAAATTTTCGGACTGAACAACAAAGTAGCTGTATGTGATCCGGTATATCCGGTTTACGTTGACACAAATGTAATGGCAGGTCGAACCGGAGAGTACAATAATGAAAGAGGAAATTTCGATGGTGTGATCTACATGCCATGCCTTGAAGAAAATGGATTTCTTCCTGAACTTCCGACAGAGACACCGGATCTTATTTATCTCTGCTTCCCGAACAACCCGAGTGGTGCTGCCATCACAAAGGACAAACTTCAGGAGTGGGTTGATTATGCAAATAAAAATGGTGCAGTGATCATTTATGATGCTGCTTATGAAGCATATATTACCGAAAAAGATGTTCCTCACAGCATTTATGAATGCGAAGGAGCAAGAACCTGCGCGATCGAACTGAGAAGCTTTTCAAAGAATGCAGGATTTACAGGTGTACGTCTTGGATTTACTGTAGTGCCGAAAGATCTTATCTGTGAGGGTGTTGAACTGCACAGTCTCTGGGCAAGACGCCATGGAACGAAATTTAACGGAGCACCTTATATTGTGCAGCGTGCAGGTGAAGCTGTTTATTCACCAGAAGGAAAAGCACAGCTGAAAGAGCAGGTTGCTTATTATATGCGTAATGCACATTATATTTATAATGGACTGAAAGAAGCTGGATATTCTGTTTCAGGTGGTGTGAATGCACCGTATATCTGGCTGAAAACACCGGACAAAATGACTTCCTGGGAATTCTTCGACTATCTTCTTGAAAATGCCCATGTAGTAGGAACTCCTGGTTCAGGATTTGGAGCACATGGTGAGGGATTTTTCCGCCTTACAGCTTTTGGAAGTTACGAAAATACGCAGGAAGCAATCCGCAGAATCAGAGAATTATAATAAAAATTTCAGAATGGAACAGGGGTGCCGGGAGAAACGGTATCCCTGTTTTTAGTTGCCATCCGTAAAGTTTTAACGTATAATCGTTGTGTAAAAAGTGATAGATGATATTCAGAATTTTATAGAGGGAACAGAAGATGTATTATGAGATAACAGAAAAACTGCTTGATTTTATCAGAAAAAGTCCGGTATCTTTTCAGGCAGCAGAAGAAATGAAAAAGAGGTTTGAAGAGAATGGATACCAGTATCTTTCCGAGAAAGAACACTGGAATCTGGAAAAGGGTGGAAAATATGTGGTCATGAGAAATCATTCCGCATTGATTGCTTTTTCTGTTCCGGAAAAAGATACAATGCGTTTTCATATCATGGCAAGCCACAGTGATTCACCATTTTTTAAAATAAAGGAAAATCCGGAAATAAGAGTTGAAAATACATATACGAAACTGAATGTGGAAGGCTATGGCGGAATGCTCATGGCACCCTGGTTTGACAGGCCGCTGTCCGTTGCAGGAAGAGTGATTCTGCGAAATGACGGAAAACTGGAAGAAAGGCTGGTGAATGTAGACAGAGATCTGGTGATGATACCCAGCCTTGCCATTCACATGAACAGGGAGGCAAATAAGGGGCTGTCTTATAATCCACAGAAAGATCTTCTTCCGCTGTTAGGCTGTGGCAGTGAAAAAAAGGCGCTTATGGATATTATCGCAGAAGAACTGAACGTTGAAAGAGAAGATATACTGACTCATGACCTGTTCCTTTATAACAGGATGCCAGGCACCATATGGGGAGCTGACAGAGAATTTGTGTCCAGTGCAAGACTTGATGATCTGCAGTGTGCATTTGCTTCCATGGAAGGAATGCTTCGAGGTCTAAAACAGGATTCTATCGCAGTCCATTGTGTACTTGATAATGAAGAAGTAGGAAGTGCCACAAAACAGGGAGCTGCGTCAACATTTCTGAAAGATACGCTTCGCAGGATAAATGACGGACTTGGAAGATCATATGAAGAATATCTTATGACTCTTGCGGACAGTTTCATGATTTCTGCAGACAATGCACATGCGCTTCATCCGAACTATGCAGATAAGGCAGATCCGGTAAATCATCCGGTGATCAATGGCGGTATTGTGATCAAATATAATGCAAACCAGAAATACTGTACGGATGCAGTGTCGGCTGCCATGTTAAGAGGTATCTGTGAGAGGGCAGGAGTGAACTGTCAGATTTTTGTGAACCGTTCAGATATTCCGGGAGGCTCGACGCTGGGAAATATTTCAAACACGCAGGTACCGATGAACACAGTTGACATAGGACTTCCACAGCTTGCCATGCACTCACCATATGAAACAGCCGGTGTAAAAGATACATGGAGTCTTATAAAGGCAGCAGAAGAGTTTTTCAGTTAAGGAGCAGATAATGGATAAAAAAGCAGTTTTTTTTGATGCGGACGGAACTGTCTGCGATATAGAAAAAGGTGTGCCGGACAGTGCACTGGAAGCAATTACGAGACTGGTAAATAATGGACATCAGGCATGGCTGTGTACGGGGAGAAGCCGTGCATTTGTACCTGGTTGTCTGGAACAGATACCTTTTACCGGAATGATTACTGCATGTGGAGCGACCATAGAAAAAGACGGAAAGCGCCTGTATAATAATGAAATGCCTGTGGAGGTAGCCAGATTTTCCACAGAGACTCTGCGAAAATATGGTCTTGTGCCTGTAATGGAAGGTGCAGACTATATGTATTACGACAAAGATGAATATACAACTGAAGTAAACTGGTATGCAGATCTGATCACAGAGGCACTTGGTGACAAATGGAAACCGATCAGGGGAAATGAAGACGATATGCATATTAACAAAATCAGCGCTAAAATGCAGGAAGGCTGTGATGATGAAGCAGCCTGTCGGGAACTTTCTGCATGGTATGATGTAATACGCCATGAAAATAATGCATTTGTGGGAACAACGATCGAACTTGTACCCAAAGGTTGCAATAAGGCTGTCGGGATTGCGGCTGTCTGCAGATGCTTTGATATTCCATGGGAGTCAACGGTAGTGTTTGGAGACAGTAATAATGATCTTTCCATGTTTGAGTATGCATGCACAAAAGTTGCAATGGGAAATGGATCAAAGAAAATCCGGGAGCTGGCAGATTATGTGACAACAGATATGTTCCATTACGGAATCCGTAACGGACTTACAAAACTGGGATTGATTTAAAACGGAGAATGGCAATGAGATTTGGAAAAATACGAATAGAAGACGGAAATCTGATCTTTTCCAAGCATATGATGCTGAACAGTCTTCCGTGCAAAGATATTATCTGGGCGTATATGCGTAGAGAAGGCGTTGAGGGCGGACAGCAGAAGCAGTTTACAACAAGTTCTCTTGTACTTATTACAAAAAGGCGCAAAAGATATCAGTTTGATATGGCTGACAGAGAAATACAGGAATGTATTCAGATTCTGAAAGCACTGAATCCGGATATTGCGACCGGATTTCCAAAAGGTGGCAGAATTCACCTGCAGAGCCTTCCGAATACAAGAGATCTGGGAGCAATTGCAACTTCTGACGGAAGACACATTCTGCCGAAACGACTGATCAGAAGCGGAGCATTGTATCACGTATCACTGGCTGATCAGGATACGCTGCTTGAAAATTATCATCTCACAACAGTGATAGATTTCAGAACAGAAGCAGAACGTGAACAGAAGCCGGATACAGTTATGAAAGGTGTGAAATATTACAGGAGTCCGGTTTTGGATGAAGAAACTATAGGAATTACCTGCGCAGGAAATCTCATGGATATGCTGACAGGATTTGATGAGATACCGGACGAATTTATCAGAAAACAATATGAAACCATGGTCAGGGATCAGATCTGCATAAAACAGTATGCGAATTTCCTTGATGTGATACTTCATCAGAAAAAGGGTGCGGTTCTGTGGCACTGCAATGCAGGCAAGGACAGAGCAGGTGTTGGAACTGCACTTCTTCTGTATGCACTTGGTGTTCCACGCAAAACCATAAAAGAAGATTTTCTGAAGTCAAATGTCTATCTGGATACAGAAATGCAGCACATGATAAGGTTTCTGGAAACAAAAATGATTGTAGATACAGATATCATGGATAAAATCAGACTCCTTTACAAAGTGAAAGGTGAATATCTGGATACTGTATTCCGGACAATCGAAAAAGACTATAGATCTGTAGAACTTTTTATGAAAAAAGCTCTTTATATGACACCGAAAACAATAGAAGCCCTGAGAAATAAATATCTTGTATAAGTATGCATATATTAATAATTTTGTGATTCAAAATAGAATTTGACATTGACAAAAAATGTAATGTTGCTATAATAATAAACATGCAAACAATTTCACAATGGAATTGTTTAATAGATTAAAGTGGCGAAAGCAGGTATATTATGCAAAAGAGAATTCTGTCCCTGTTAGTTGATAACACAGCAGGTGTACTTAGCCGGATATCCGGTTTGTTCAGCCGCAGAGGTTATAATATTGACAGTCTCACCGTTGGTGTTACTGCAGACGAGCGTTTTTCCAGAATGACTGTTGTATGCAGTGGGGATTCTATGATTCTGGAACAGATTACCAAACAGCTTGCCAAGCTGGTGGATGTAAGAGATATCAAGGTACTGGAACCGGATAACAGTGTGAGCAGAGAACTTGTTCTTGCAAAAGTTGCTGCGAAACCGGAGCAGAGAGAGGGAATTATTTCCATAGCCAATATATTCCGTGCCAATGTTATTGATGTCGGAAGAGATTCACTGGTCATTGAGATGACAGGAAGTAAGAGTAAGCTGGCCGCATTTATCGATCTGCTGGGAGAATATGAGATTCTTGAACTGGCAAGAACAGGTATCACAGGACTTTCAAGAGGCTCAAGTGATGTAAGATTCCTGTAGGAGGAGTCAGAACATGGTTTGCTAAGGGAGACTAACCCTTAACGATATATTATTTTACGAATAGCTTAGGAGGAAACAAAGATGGCAAACAGGATTTTTTACCAGGAAGACTGTAATTTAGGATTACTGGACGGTAAGACCATTGCGATTATCGGTTATGGCAGCCAGGGACATGCACATGCACTGAACTTAAAGGAATCAGGATGCAATGTCATTATTGGTCTGTATGAAGGAAGCAAGTCCTGGAAGAAAGCTGAAGAACAGGGCTTTAAAGTATATACTTCTGCTGAAGCAGCAAAAATGGCTGATATCATTATGATTCTGATCAATGATGAAAAACAGGCAGCTCTTTACAAAAAAGACATCGAACCAAACCTTGAAGAAGGAAACATGCTGATGTTTGCTCATGGTTTCAACATTCATTTCGGATGCATCGTTCCACCAAAGAACGTAGATGTTACTATGATTGCACCAAAAGCACCAGGACATACAGTAAGAAGCGAATATCAGGCTGGAAAAGGAACTCCTTGTCTGGTTGCTGTTGAACAGGACTACACAGGTAAAGCACTTGACAAAGCACTTGCTTATGGTCTTGCAATCGGTGGAGCAAGAGCTGGTCTTCTGGAAACTACATTCCGTACAGAAACAGAAACAGACCTGTTTGGTGAGCAGGCAGTTCTCTGCGGTGGTGTTGTTGCCCTTATGCAGGCTGGTTTTGAAACACTTTGCGAAGCTGGATATGACCCGAGAAATGCATACTTCGAATGTATCCATGAAATGAAACTGATCGTTGACCTGATCTATCAGTCAGGATTTGCAGGAATGAGATATTCTATCTCCAACACTGCTGAATATGGCGATTACATCACAGGACCGAAGATTGTTACAGCTGAAACAAAGAAAGCAATGAAACAGATCCTGACAGATATCCAGGACGGTACATTTGCAAAAGAATTCCTGCTTGATATGTCTGATGCAGGAAAACAGGTTCACTTCAAAGCAATGAGAAAACTTGCTTCTGAACATCCATCAGAAAAAGTTGGTGAAGAGATCCGTAAACTGTACAGCTGGAATGGCGAAGACAAACTTATCAACAACTAAGAAAAATCATGAGGCACATCCCCTTTATGGGGTGTGTCTTTTTTGCTTTATAGGAAATTACTCCGTAATGTTCCAATAAAGCAAAAAACGCTCCGCGAGGATGCGTGTGCAAAAAATGCAAGAATTTGACGAACGAATTTCGTTGACTTTTACTGTCGGTAAAGGTAAGATTAAACCATCTTAAGACGCAGGAATCATAACCTGCAGGACGCCCTTCTTCTGAAGGGATTCGGAATTATTCCACAAATAATATGACAACAGAATATGCTGATGCAGATACAGTGGAAAGCTCTGTCTTTTTGCTGTACAGAAAGAGAGATGCCTATGAAAAAATTTCAGCGGGGCAGGCCTCCGCCATATGAAAAAAGAAAGAAGGGTGTGTATATGAAGACAGCAGAAAAAGCTTGCAGGATCCTGTTTGTCCTGCTGGCAGTGACAGGAGCTTTGTTACTGTTTTTACCATACAGAGGAATCCGGGTAGAAGCTGTGTTATCCGGTTCTATGGAACCGGATCTTAAAACAGGAGGAGTTATTTTTACAGACGTATCCAGACGTGATCCGGAACCGGGAGATATTATTACCTATCGCATTGGCGATACAGATGTCACTCATCGTGTAGTAAGAAAAGAGAAAGAAAATTATATCACAAAAGGTGACGCAAATGACAAAGAAGATATGATTCCGGTGAAAAGGAGTCAGATTACAGGAACTGTGATAGGAACAATTCCTGCGCTGGGTTATCTGGCAGTATTTCTGAGACAGAAAACAATTTTTACGATACTGGCAATTATGATGATACAGGAAACAATATTTGGATTGATAAGATGGAAAGGAGAGCGCAGAGAAAAGCTGCGCAGAAAATTAATATGAGAAAAAATATATCAAAAGCACTTTTACTTACCGGAGTTCTTTGCCTTGCAGGGATTGGAGGAGTTTCTGCATATCTGACTGATTACGATCAGGCTTCAAACCAGTTTACAGTGGGAAAAGTTGATATCTCTCTGGAAGAAAAAAACTGGAAGCCAGAGGATCATACAAAGCTGGAACCGGGGGAAGACATTAAAAAGGATCCGCAGATCAGGAATACAGGAACAAACGATGCTTTTGTGTATCTTGAAGTTTCTGTGCCAATGGCTACTGTTACGGCTGCCGGAGATGATGGATTCAGACAGAATGAAAAACTGCAGGAACTGTTCAGCTTTCAGGCAAAAGAAGACTGGACCAGGCTGGATGCCAGAACTTCCGGAAATTCGCAGGTGTATGTTTATACATATAACAAAATTCTGAAGCCGGATGAGATTACGGAATCCCTTTTTGACAAGGTGACATTTCTGAATATTATAGAGGGGCAGCTTGACGGAGAAGCTCTGGAGATTCCGGTCAGAGCTTATGCAATCCAGACTACAGGTACAGGCGGAGACAATTCCAATGTTTTAAATCAGGCAAAATCTGCTTATGAAAAATATGTAAATCAGAACAGAGATCAGGAAGGAAAGGTTACTGCATAATGAAGAAAGCAGGTAAAAATAATGACAAAAAGGAAAAAATTGCTCGTCCTTCTTGCAACTGTAACAGGAATAAGCCTGTGGGCAAAGGGTGCTGCTGCTTATCAGACTGCATTCGATCTGAAAAAAAATCAGCTGAGAGTGGGTTATAATCATACGGAGATAGGGGAAGAATTTCCTTCCCCGACTCCTTTTCCTGGAGACAGGGACGAAGACATAAAAAAGAAAGTGTGGGTCACAAACAGGTCAGTGGACGGCAAAGAAGGCAGTACAGACTGTTATGTGAGAGTGGCACTTGTATATTCAAACAGTGATATTGGAAAAGCAGTTATATTGAAGAATCTGGATGAAGCTAACTGGAAAAATGGCGGTGACGGTTTTTATTATTACAAAACTGTATTGAAAGACGGACAATCAACAACACCACTTTTTGACGGAATGACGATAAATGCATCACAGGTGCAAAAAGAATATCTTGATGATATAGAACAATTTGAAGTACAGGTTTACGAAGAATCTGTAAGCGCTGAAGGTTATGACGATTACAAAAGTGCCTGGGAACATTATACGGAACGGAGCTGAAAGGACTGGTGAGATATGAAGAATAAAAAGAAGGTGGCAGCCCTTGCTGCGGCCGGAATCCTTGGAGTGGCCGGAGTACTTTATGGAGCTTCCTATCAGAAACTTTCTGTAGTCAGCCACATTATGGTAGGGGATGTAAATATAAGCCTTAAAGAATATGAAAAACAGGGGAATAAAGAAATCCTTTACAGAAATGCCAGAACTGTCCTTCCGGGTACTGAGGTCTCAAAAATTCCAAGAATTATCAATCAGGCAATGCCCTGTTGGATACGGGCCAGGGTGTTTTTTGAAAATGATAAAAAGAATCTGGAAGGACTGAGTGATGAAAATCTGGAAGGAATAACTGAAAAGTGGGTAAAACGTGGAGACTATTATTATTACACACAGGTCCTGAAAGAAGGAGAAAGTGCAGATCTTTTTCAGAAAGTTAAGATTCCGTTTGAATGGGAGGAAGAACATGTAGAGCAGAAACTGAAAATAGAGATTCAGGCAGAAGCAATCCAGGCAGCGAATTTTACCCCGAATTTCAGAGCAATGTCGCCCTGGGAAAATCAGAAAATACAGAAATGTGTGCATGAGAAAAATGGAAATCTGGTAAAACCGAAGGATAAGGCAAAGCTGGCAGTAGAATTTAGAGGAAAAGCACATGAACTGATTTCAGTACCAGGAGATTTTTTTGAAAATTTTGGAGAAGTGATGCCAGGTGACCGGCTGGAAGATGTAATTACAGTGTCTAATACAACAGACAGAGATTCTGAAATCTGGTTTCAGACAGATACGAACGGAAGAAACAAAGAAAAACTGAGTCTCCTGAAAGAAATTAAACTGAAAATATATCTGGAAGGCAGGCTGATGTATAAAGGAACGCTGAATTCTTCACAGTTGGGTAAGAAGAAACATTCTCTTGGAGTTTATAAGAAAGGGCAGAAAAGAAAACTGAAATTTGTCCTTGAAATACCGAAAGAATGGGATAACAGTAAGGCGCTGAAACAGACAGATATAACATGGATCTTTGCAGTGGAGGAGGAGCAGGAAACAGATGGCATCGGCGGCGGATCTGCACGGGATGGACAGACACACAGAGCAGCTGCAGAAAAAACTGCAGGTTTCACAAAAAAGGACAGCGTGAAAACAGGAGATACTTCACCTGTTGAAATCTTTCTTGTACTTCTTCTTGTTTCTGGTGGAATGATCTGGATGATCCGAATGAAAGAAGGAGGAACAAAGAAATGAAAAAAAGAATTGCTTCCCTTATTCTGGCAGTTGTCCTGAGCAGTACAGTGGCAGTGTACGGAAGTACGGATATACCGGAGATTACGGCAGAACAGACAGAAGCGGAATCTTCTGCCAATGAAACAGGAGAAACGGAAGAAACAGAAGAAACAGAAGAAACGGAAGAAACAGATAAGAGTTCTGAAAAAGAACAGGAAGGTAACGGAACAGATGCAGAAGTTGCAGCAGATTCAGATGAAAACAGTACAGAAATAAGTGAAAATCTGAATACAGAGACTGCAGATGATGATGAAATCAGGATAGACGAAGAAACAGGAGAAGATCAGAACGAAGAGCAGCAGGAAGATCTTGTTTTGCAGGATGAAAATGAACAGTCAGAAGAGGAGGACTTCCTGTCAGAAGAAACAGAACTTCAGGCAGCAGGTACGAGTGATATTTATGTAAACAGGATCAGTTCTGGTTTTGTGCTGGACAAAAACTATGGCTTTGCATACGGATACAGAAAAGGAAAAACAAAACTCTCGGTGCAGAATGGAAGTTCAGCTCTTCTGACAAAACTTGACAGTCAGTATGGTATTACAAGTCCAAGAAGCGGACTTGCCTGTGATCTGAGAGGAACTCCTGAGGCTGGCAAATATATTGCAAGATATACAAATGTCGGAGATTATCAGGGGAAAAGTATAGACTTGAGAATCAGCGTCACCAACTGGGCAGACCCGTACACAAAGAAAAAGGGAAAAGACGGAACTTATATTATTCCGAGTATCGTGTTCTATAACAACAGAATTGGTGCAAACATCATTGCTGTAAAAAGAGTCTATTTTAAATTTGATTTTCTGGAAACAGGAACAGATAATGTAGTGAATCTCAAATGTCATATGACCATGCAGGATATAGATAATGCGCAGGAAGTGCGTTTTTATGATAAAGGTATCGGAGCAGGAGAGCCGACCCATGTATATCTGACAGCGGATCAGTATCTTTCATATTCCAGAGGCAGTGATTATACAGACATCAAATCGTCAGATGGAGAGACAGAAAATAATGATATGAAGGCATGGATTCAGATCGATTTTGAAAAACAGCTGCGTTTTTCATACTATATGGGCAACAGTTATGGCAGTGGTGGTCAGAATTCGATTATTTTTCTTGCAACGCCGAAAGTTCTGGGAACGTATGAGATACTGAAACCGGAAAAACGTGTGGGTAACAGAAATCAGTCTTTTGACCAGATGCAAAGACATAATGTGGATTCGATAACGTGGAATGGAGATGTATGTGAAGCGCCTTATGAAACAAAAGCCGGCGGTGAATTCGATTATATTATTTCACAGAGAGTTCTGCCCGGTACATACAGTACATTTCAGATAGTGGATTATCTGGATTCCTGCCTTACACTTCAGAAAGCACAGGTGACTACAGCATCTGGTTATGATGTGACAAAAAATTTTCAGATAAGCAGAAATGAAAAAGGCTGGGTATATTTTACTGCCTTGTCTGATTATTTAACCAGGGAGGAAGCTTTTAATGATGTAACTTATTATTTCCGATTGCAGGTAAAACTAAAGGACAACAGGACAGTCACAGATGATGGACATTTTGACACAAAAGATTATTGGGTCATTAAAAACAACGGAGACAGAACTCTGGGAAGTTCAGTTGAATATATTGAACCCAGTTATATCATGGGATATATGAAAGGCAGTTATCAGATAAAGAAAGTGGATAAAACAGATCCTGAAAAAATACTGGAAGGAGCAGTATTCAGACTGGATGAATGGGATAACACAAAGGGAAAGTATACGACCTTGAATAAAAAACTGGCTTATAATGCAGAAAGTAAAATGTATGAGACGGGAGAACTGAAAAGAACCAGAACAAATGAAGGAAAATTTAAAGTTGTGGAAACAAAAACACCCAGTGGTTATGAAGGAAAGAAAGGCAAAGTATTTAATATTACGGATCTGTCAGATGGCACTGTTTTTATAATCACAAATACACCGATAGAGATTCCGGAGGACGAAGAACTGACAGGAGAAATTCTGGTAAAAAAGAAAATCCGGGAAAAAGATATTACCTGGGCGCATGGAAATCCGACGTTTCTTATCACTGTGTCAGGGAAGGATTCAAAAGGAATGATACATACGTACAGTAACTACATGGAATTTACAGCTGATAATTACAGGGTAGAGGGTGACTATGCAGTAGTAAGCCATATTTTTTCAGGAATACCGGCAGGAACATACCAGATCGAAGAAGGAATAACACTGAGATACCGGCTGGCTGGTATTTATGCAGAAAGTTCCGGAGTGACTGTAAGCGGAAAAAAAGTGCAGGCAGTGGTAAGCGGAGGAAAGAAGGAAGTGGTGGCTTTTGAAAATGAAAAGACCTGTTATAACGGATACTGCCATACAGATGTTCTGAAAAACATAATCCCCCTGAAAAAATAGGTTGCAAAATAGTCCTTCAATTGTTATAATAATTCTCACCGGGGTATGGCGTAGCTTGGTAGCGCGCACGGCTGGGGGCCGTGAGGTCGCAGGTTCAAATCCTGTTGCCCCGACTGAGATATAAAAATAATTAAAATATGCGAAATGCGTTGATAAGGAATAGTACATGAGGAACCGGAGCACAGAGAGCTGTCGCAGGGTGCGAGACAGCGGAAGGAATTCATGGAACTCGCCTTTGAGCATCTGCCCGAACTTCTAACTGGAACAGTAGACGCAGACGGCTTCCACCGTTATATGGAGAGGATATAAGAATTTTTTTAAATTCCGTATCCCGTGAGTGTATGAGTAGTTCATAAACAAGAGTGGTACCGCGAAGGCAGAGGTCTTTCGTCTCTTACAGTTGTCTGTAGAGATGGAAGATTTTTTTTGCGCAGTCGCAACTTACAGAAATGGAGGAAAAATAATTATGAAAAACGTAAGCAAGTATCAGAGACAGTACTATATGCCGCCTGTAAAATGCATGAAATGGGCGGAAAAGGAATATGTGAACAAAGCCCCGATCTGGTGCAGTGTTGATCTGCGTGACGGAAATCAGGCGCTTGTCATTCCGATGAGTCTGGAGCAAAAAGTGGAATTTTTTAAACTGCTCGTTGAAATCGGTTTCAAAGAAATCGAAGTAGGATTTCCGGCTGCATCAGAAACAGAGTATACATTTATCCGTACACTGATCGAACAGAATCTGATCCCGGATGATGTTACCATACAGGTACTGACACAGGCAAGAGAGCATATTATCCGCAAAACATTTGAGGCAGTAAAAGGAGCTCCGAAGGCAATTGTGCATGTTTATAATTCTACTTCTGTAGCACAGCGTGAACAGGTGTTTAAAAAATCAAAAGAAGAAATCCTTAAGATTGCAGTAGACGGAGCGACACTACTGAAAGAACTTGCTGATCAGACAGAAGGAAACTTCCAGTTTGAATACAGTCCTGAGAGCTTTACAGGAACTGAACCTGAATATGCTCTGGAGGTCTGCAACGCAGTACTTGATGTATGGAAACCGACAGCTGATAATAAAGCTATCATCAATCTGCCTGTTACAGTTCAGCATTCCATGCCTCATGTATATGCAAGTCAGATTGAATATATGTGCGAGAACCTGAAATACCGTGAAAACGTTATTGTTTCTCTGCATCCGCATAATGACAGAGGATGTGGTGTAGCAGATTCTGAAATGGGACTGCTTGCAGGCGCTGACAGAATCGAGGGAACACTGTTTGGAAACGGAGAGCGTACAGGTAATGTTGATATTGTTACTCTTGCAATGAACATGTTTTCACAGGGGGTTGATCCTGAACTTGATTTTTCAAACATGCCGCATGTATGTGAAGTTTATGAAGAATGTACAGGAATGAATGTAGATGAGAGAAGTCCGTACAGTGGTGCTCTTGTATTTGCTGCATTCTCCGGATCTCATCAGGATGCCATTGCAAAAGGTATGCACTGGAGAGAAGAAAAAGACCCAAGCCGCTGGACAGTTCCATATCTGCCGATCGATCCTACTGATGTCGGAAGAAACTATGATGCAGATGTTATCCGTATCAATAGCCAGTCTGGTAAGGGTGGTGTAGGTTATATTCTGGAGACAAAATACGGCCTGAATCTGCCGCCTAAGATGCGTGAGGCAATGGGCTATGCTACAAAAGCGGTATCTGACCACAAACACAAAGAACTTCATCCGGACGAAATCTTCAACCTGTTCAAGAAAACATTTGAGAACGTTGTGGAACCGTACAGTATCAATGAAGTTCATTTCCAGCAGAAAGACGGTGGAATCACCACACAGGTTACTTCTACATTTAACGGAAAAACAATTACTACAGAAGCAACAGGAAACGGACGTCTGGATGCAGTAAGTAATGCTCTGAAGAAAGCATATGAGCTGAAGTTCACACTTATTACCTATCAGGAGCATGCGCTGGAAAAGAGCACAAGTTCCAAAGCTATTGCCTATGTCGGAATCCAGAAACCAGATGGAACTCTTTCATGGGGAGCAGGCGTTGATCCGGACATTATCAGAGCCTCCATTGATGCGCTTGTAACTGCTATCAATAACAGATAATATATGGTTTTATCTATCCTTCCGGGATGCAGATAAATAACAAATCTGCATCTGCGGAGGGATTTTTTTATATCAGATGCGCAGAAGAAGTATGTCATGCATTGCATGACGCGCATCTCGCAGCAAGAATGCAGCGGCATTCTTGAAAAAAATGCACAGAAATTGGTTTCTGTCTGGAATTCTGGTAAAATATCTGGTAAACTTAAATAAGGTATGCCTGTTCAGGATGAAAAACAGTATAAGGTAGGAGGATAAGATATTCGGATGCTAAAGATTAAGAACTATGTGAAAGTAAAAAGCATTGCAGAAGCCTATGAGTTAAATCAGAAAAAAACAGCCTGTGTTCTTGGCGGTATGGTCTGGCTGAAAATGGGAAACAGAAATATTTCCACAGCCATTGATCTGTCAGGACTGGGTCTGGATACGATACAGGAATTTGATGATGAATTTGTGATCGGCTGTATGACATCACTTCGTACACTGGAAACAGATGAACGACTTCAGGAATATACTCATGGAGCCATAAAAGAAAGTCTCCGTCATATTGTAGGTGTTCAGTTCAGAAACTGTGCAACGGTCGGAGGAAGCATTTACGGCCGTTATGGATTTTCAGATGTTCTGACAATGTTTCTGGCTATGGATACATGGGTGGAACTTTATGATGCGGGAAGAATTCCGCTGTCAGAATTTGTGAATATTAAGAAAAATAATGATATTCTGGTGAACATCATTATAAAAAAAGAATCTCTTTTTACCTGTTACTTAAGTCAGAGAAACACAAAGACAGATTTTCCTGTGCTGACCTGTGCAGTGTCTCTGATCGGTGAAGAGGCAAGAACAGTGATTGGTGCAAGACCGGGAAGAGCCATGATCGTGGAAGACACGAAAGGGATTCTGAAAAATTTCAAAAAAATGACCAGAAAACAGAGAGAACAGGCAATCCGTGATTTTGCGGAATTTGCCGGTCAGATGGTGCCTGTCAGTGGAAATATGAGAGGTTCTGCGGAATACAGGGCACTCCTGGCCAGGGTTCTGACAAAGAGAGCATGGGAAACAGTAGGAGGAATGAAAAATGAATATTAGTTTCTGGTTGAATGGTGTTAACTGCCATGAAGAAGTGGAGCCGGATACACTGCTGATCGATCTTCTGAGAAAAAAAGGCTGTCTCAGCGTAAAGCGTGGATGTGAAACTGCAAATTGCGGATTATGTACTGTCCTGATGGATGACAGAGCAGTGCTTTCATGTTCGACTCTGGCAGCACGTATAGAAGGAAAGAAGATTGTTACACTGGAAGGAATGCAGAGAGAGGCAAAGGAGTTTGGAAGCTTTATTGCAAATGAAGGTGCAGAACAGTGCGGATTCTGTAATCCGGGATTTATTATGAATGTTTTTGCCATGCTCAAAGAAATCAAGGAACCGACAGAAGAACAGATCAAAGAATATCTGGCAGGAAATCTCTGCAGATGTTCAGGTTTTGTTTCGCAGACATCTGCTATTCTTAAATTCCTGAAATACAAAAAAGCACAGGAGGAAGCATAAAATGAAGTATGTAAATCAACCTGTACGAAAAACAGACGCAATGGCACTGGTTACAGGAAAACCTGTTTATACAGATGACCTGGCACCGGCAGACTGTCTTATTGTAAAAATCCTGAGAAGTCCGCATGCAAATGCATGGGTGGAAGACATAAAAACAGGAACAGCTGAAAAAGTAGCCGGAATTGCCTGCATTCTTACTTACAAAGATGTTCCTCAGAAACGATTTACACTTGCGGGACAGACCTCACCGGAAATGAGTCCGGATGACCGTCTGATACTTGACAGACATGTCCGTTTTGTGGGAGATGCTGTGGCGATCATTGCAGGCGAGACAGAAGAAGCAGTAGACAAAGCCATGAAGCGCATACGTGTGGAATATCGTGTGGAGGCGCCGGTGCTGGATATGCATAAGGCAAAGGACAACCCTATACTGGTGCATCCGGAAGAAAACTGGAAACTGAAGATCCCGCTGGGCGGAGATAATAAAAGAAATCTCTGCGCAACAGCAGTGGAAGAGCAGGGAGATGTAGACGAAGTTCTCAGAAACTGCAAATATACGGTAGAAGAGACATATCATACAAAAGCAAATCAGCAGACAATGATGGAAACATTCCGTACTGCCTGTTATCTGGATCATTTTGGACGTCTTGTTGTACTCTCATCCACGCAGATACCTTTCCATGTAAGACGTATTGTGGGTAGAGCACTGGATATACCAGCATCAAAAGTCAGAGTTATTAAACCAAGGATCGGAGGCGGTTTTGGCGCCAAACAGACATCGGTAAGTGAAATATATCCGGCAATTGTCACCTGGAAAACAGGACGGCCCTCCAAGATGATTTTTTCCAGATATGAATCCATGATCTGTTCTTCGCCGCGACATGAAATGGAGATTACAGTCCGTGCAGGCGCAGATGAAAACGGAATTATCAGGGCAATTGATGTATATACGCTGTCAAATACAGGTGCCTACGGGGAACACAGCTCTACAACTGTCGGACTGAGCGGACATAAATCCATTGCATTGTACCGCCATACTGAAGCATACAGATTTGCATTTGATGTTGTGTATACGAATAAACAGGCAGCTGGTGCCTATCGAGGTTATGGAGCAACGCAGGGGATTTTTGCAGTAGAATCTGCAGTGAATGAGCTGGCACATAAGATGGGAATGGATCCTGTAAAAATCAAAGAACTGAATATGCCTGTGGAGGGTGGCCCGCTTCCTGGATATCATGATGTTCCAGTGGCTCAGAGTTGTACGATGGACAGATGCATGGCAAGAGCAAAAGAAATGATGGACTGGGATTCAAAATATCCGTGCAGGGATATGGGAAATGGCAAAGTACGCGGTGTAGGTGTGGCTATGGCGATGCAGGGCTCTTCAATTGCAGGTGTTGATGTCGGTGGCGCGGATATTAAGCTGAATGAAGATGGTTCGTATACTCTTGCACTGGGCTGTACAGATATGGGAACCGGCTGTGATACAATACTTGCGCAGATCGCGGCGGACTGTCTTGATACACCGATGGAAAACATTGTTGTGTTCAGTGTGGATACAGATATTTCCCCATATGACTCAGGGTCTTATGCTTCTTCAACGACCTATACAACAGGTGTTGCCGTTATGAAGGCCTGTGAAGAACTGAAAAAGAAAATATGTGAACTTGGAGCACAGATGCTGGAAACAGATGTGGATAAAGTCGATTTTGACGGTTCTTATGTATTCAGTACAGAAGGCGAAGAAGAGAAAAAGGTTTCTCTGGAAGATGTAGCTCTTAAGGGAACATTCTTCAATAATATTGAACTCCAGGTTGTAAAACAGCATTCTTCTCCAATCTCTCCGCCACCATTTATGGTGGGTATGGCAGAAGTAGAAGTGGATACGGAGACAGGAAATATTGATGTTCTGGATTATGTGGCAGTGGTTGACTGTGGAACACCGATTAATCCGAACCTTGCGAGAGTACAGACAGAAGGTGGTATTGCACAGGGTATCGGAATGGCGCTTTTTGAAGACGTGCAGTACACTGATAAGGGAAAAATCCGCAATAATTCATTTATGCAGTACAAAATTCCAACACGTGAAGATATTGGAAAAATACGTGTGGATTTTGAGAGCAGTTACGAAGAGAGTGGTCCTTTTGGAGCAAAATCTATCGGGGAACTTGTAATTGATACTCCATGTCCTGCACTTGCAGAAGCTGTATACAATGCAACAGGAATCCGTGTAAGGGAGTTACCGATCACACCGGAAAAGGTTGCGATGGGAATCCTTAAGAAAAAACTGGAGAAATAATATGGGAATTATGATAAAAGGAGTGCTGGCGTTGTTCTGGCTGGTCCTGATTCCGATGGGTGCAGGCATACCGATGCTTGGAAAAAAACAGGACAGAGGGTTTGGAGAATATATCCTGTCAGGATATCTGGTCCTGTTCAGCATAACAGAAATTTTCATACTTGCAGCGACCTGGTTTCACCTTCCATTGCATGTACTCAGTACGGCATATGGTATAACAGGTGTCGGGCTTTCACTGTGGGGATTTTTCTGCCTGTACAAAAAGAAACAGCCACTTTCCCTGAGAAAAAGATTTGCGGATATTTCCATATATATGTGGCTGGCCGTTATTCTTATACTGGCACAGGTCGTTATGTGTTCTGTCATGGCACATATGGATGCGGATGATTGTTTTTATGTTGCAACAGCGACTACAAGTGTGCAGACAGACAGTGTTTTTAAGGTAAATGCTTATACGGGAGGAATTTACAAGAAACTTCCCAAAAGATATATACTTTCACCGTTTCCGATTTTTCTGGCTGTAGTGAGCCAGCTCAGTGGAGGACTTCATCCGGCAATTATGGCACATATGGTATTTCCGGCGGTTTTTGTGCCGATATCCTATCTTGTGCAGAGTTTCATTGGGAAGAAACTTTTGGGTGAAAATAAAGATGCACGTGGAATCTATATGCTGATGGTCGTCCTTATGACCGGCTTTTCGGCGTATTCCGTATTTAATACAGGTTCCTTCCAGATAGTGAGAATCTGGCAGGGAAAGGCACTTTTTGCATCAATGCTTCTGCCGCTGGTGTTTTATCTGTGCTTTTGTCTGTTCATGGAAAAGAAACCACGATATCCCTGGTATTTTCTGGCAATGGCAGATTTAAGCTGCTGCCTTCTGACGTCAATGGGAATTGTACTGACACCGGTAATGATTGGCTGTTTCCTTATGGTCAGCCTGATCTGTAACCGGAATATCAAACACCTCTGGAAAGCAGTGTTGTGCTGTCTGCCGTCGCTTTTGCTGGGGATTCTTTATCTTGGCCTTTTTGGAATGTGAGAGGAGTTTAAATGAAGGAAATCGTGAAACAGACACTGGTTTTCTGGCAGAATTACTGGGGAGAAGGATATTTCCAGTATCTATTGCTGGCTGCAGTGCTCTATCTTCTGATATTTAGAAGAAAAAATAAAAAAACCGGATATATACTTCTTTATCTTGTGATTTCCCTTGCTGTCTTTTTCTGTCCGATAACAGCGAAGATTATTCAGAAATTTATAGGCGAACTGGTTTACTGGAGAGTTCTGTGGATCGTCCCTTCGGTTCCGGTAATTGCGTTTGCAATGACAGAGTTCCTGAAAGAACGAAAGGGAATCGTAAGGTTTATATCAGTTATAATCTGTGCGGTTGTTATCATGTTCAGTGGAAAAGAATTCTGTCATGAGGGATATTTCCATATGGTAAATAATTATCAGCAGGTTCCGGACGAAATTCCTGGAATCTGTGAGATAATAAAGGCAGATGCAGTTGGAAAAGAAAGATATTTCGTGGCAGGGAATAATTACATTTCTTCATATCTGCGGGTTTATGATTCTTCAATTCTTCAGATGTGGGGACGTGAAGGTCGCGGAATGAGAAAAAAAGAAAGAAATATCACCAGGCGTCTGTACTGGGAAATGGAATCTCCGGCACCGGATTACAACAAAATCGGCAAATATGCAAGTCATAAGGAATGTGATTATCTGGTGCTGGCTGTACTGAATGAAGATCAGAAAAATGAGGTCGGAAAGTATGGCTATTCCGAACTTGGAACAGTAGGTAATTACAGTGTTTATCGTCTGGAAAAATAATCATACCGGACAGTAAATACTGAAGCATAAAGAATTCTTTTGTTTTTGTTCATAAAAAATGAATAATTCAAAAACTTTACAAACGAAGAAATATGTGCTATATTTATGAAAAGATTTTTTTATGCGTGCACCTGTAGCTCAGTGGATAGAGCAGTGGTTTCCGGTACCATGTGCGGGGGTTCGATTCCCTTCAGGTGTGTTGCACGGAACGATGATAAGAGCAGAACTGTTATTGTTTACAGCAGCATGAGTTCCGGTGCGTTGTTAATTTAAGGAGGACAAGAACTTGGATAATTTCAGGGAATGGTTATCTGATAACCTTCGCTATTTTATGCTTGGCGGAGCGATTCTGATAATCGTAGCTGTATTGTTCTTTAGCGTTCGCGCTTGTACCAGAAGTGGGAAGGGTACTTCGGAGGAAGGACAGACTACAGCACAGGACAACAGCCAGGGAAATGATCCTTCTTCTCCGGAAGATGATGGGGAGACAAACGACGGGAAGAAAGAAGAAGACACGAATCCCTTGGAGGATGCCAGCGCAGACGTGACTGCACTTATGCAGAACTATTACAAAGCTTTAGGGGAAAAAGATCTTACCACATTAAGAACACTGGTCAATAATCTGACACCTTCAGATGAATCAAGGATTACGAATGCCAAAGATTATATAGAGGGATATCAGGTTGACAAAGTCTATATGAAGAAAGGCCTTGATGATAATTCTTATGTAGTATATACAAGGGGAAGTTTTATCTGCAAAGGTATTGATACAGCAGCACCTTCATTATGGAGTTCTTATGTAGTAAAAGACAGTGATGGTAATTATAAAATATTAGGGGATCTGGAACAGAATACAAAAGTATCCGAATGTATGGATTCTTTGAAATCTGATGCAGATGTTCAGAAGCTTACATCTGAAGTACAGACAGCTTACGAACAGGCTCAGAAAGATGACAGTGCACTTGCCGCATTTCTTAACGGACTGGGCGAAGAAGCAGATGATTCGTCAACAACAGGCAGCGGAACAACGATGACTGTCACAGAGGGTTGCAATGTACGTGCGGAACCAAACAGTGAAGACGATAATATCATCGGCGGACTGGAAGCAGGCACGGAGATCGAAAAACTTGGACAGGAAGGCGACTGGGTTCAGATTGAATATGAAGGCCAGACCGGATATGTCTACAGCGGATTACTTGAATAAAAAGAAAAGAGAGATGCCATAATGGTATCTCTCTTTTTGAGTATATGATGAATTATTGTGTGTCCGCATTTGTAAAATCACCATAGGCAACTCCGGTTTTCAGCTCTGTGTTATGAAGTTCGGCAAGTTCATGAACGGTTACAAGCTGGTAACCCTGCTCGATCAGTTTGGGAACAAGAAGTTCGGCAGCATCCACGGAAGTACTGAAAATATCATGCATAAGTATGATCGATCCGTCCTGCACCTGAGAAAGTGCTGTATCAACAGTTGCTTGGGCATCCTGTGTTTCCCAGTCCAGGGTATCAATAGACCAGAGTATCATTGGAGTTCCGACTGTTGAGCGGACAGAGTCGTTGATAGCTCCATACGGTGGCCTGAGAACTGTGGCACCATGACCTGTAAGTGAGAGCAGTTCTTCGTCTACTCCTGCAATCTGGGCGGACATATCTTCCGGTGAAAGAGAAGTGAGGTCTGTATGGTCATAGGTATGGTTGCCAAGTTCGCAGCCAAGTTTTTCCATGCGTTTTACTTCGTCCGGAAAGCTTGCTATTTCTTTTCCGACCATGAAAAAAGTGGCTTTTGCATTGTTGGCCTCCAGACAGTCAAGAAGACGGTCTGTGAATGAACTGGGGCCATCATCAAATGTTAAAGCCACATATTTGGGAGTCTGATCTGCAGCAGAAGCTGTGGGAGTCAGTTCAGCTGTGGGTGAAGTCTCAGGTGTCGGTGTTGGTGTATCTGGTACATATCCATCCAGAGAACCATCATCAAGCAGTAAATACTCTTCACCGTCAACTGTGATCTTTCCGGTCTGCATGATTCCGTCAAGATCCAGATAATAACGTTTGCCATTATCATCAAGCCAACCGGTCTGCATGATCCCATCGCTGTTAAAGAAATAGCGTTTGCCGTCGGTATCGGTGAGCCAGCCGGTGTATGGACTGCCGTTTACCATAAAAAGCCAGTCACTTCCGCTGGAAGTCCAGATTCCTGACGGGGCTTCAGGAGAAACTTCATACTGAGCCGGAGCCGCAGTCGGAGTAACAACAGGTTCAGCTGTTGGCTCCGGAGTTGGAGTGGGATCTGGAACAGTGGATTCTTCGGAAGCCTCCTTTTTGTTGGCTTTTACGGTTTTTTTGTCAGTAGTATTTTCACTGCGGACCCTCTCCGGATCAGCAGATGATTGCGTAAGGACAGTTCCCAGAAAGAGACACATGACAATAAGGATCAGAAGCAGAAACGGATTTGTCCGTCTTTGATCTCCGGGCATGTTGAATCCTCCTTATATTATGTTTCAGGCAATAAAAATGTTACTGTGAACAGTTACATAAAAATATCACATGAATAATAACATCATACAACAACCGACAAAAAATTACAAGTCTTGACTAAAACTGCGGTTGCAGACAGATTGAAAAAAATATATAATAAAATAATGAGCGGAAAAGATCAAACAGAAAATTCAAAAACAATTCGAATAAATAAATATCTTAGCAGTGCCGGAGTATGTTCCAGGCGGGAAGCGGACAGACTTACTGACAGTGGCAGAGTTACAGTAAACGGTCATAAAATAGGAACAGGAGAAAAAATTGAACCGGATGCAGTAGTATGTCTGGATGGAGTACCTGTAAAGAAGACAGAAGAACAGGTACTTCTTCTCTTTTATAAACCAAGAGGAATCGTATGCAGTACCAGAAGGCAGTTCAACGAAACCACAGTGACAGAATATATAAATTATCCTGTAAGAATTTATCCGGTAGGAAGACTTGACAGAGAATCCGAGGGACTTCTTCTGCTTACAAATCAGGGTGATCTTGTAAACAGGATCATGCGGGCAGGAAATTACCATGAAAAAGAATACCAGGTTACTGTAGACAGAGAGATTACAGCTGATTTTGTCAGAAAAATGTCTGAAGGAATTCCGATTCTGGATACAGTTACGAGGCCCTGCACTGTTGAGAAGACCGGCAGAAAAAGTTTCCGGATCATTCTTACACAAGGGTTGAATCGTCAGATCAGACGGATGTGCGAATATCTGGGGTATGAAGTAGAAAGCCTGAAAAGAGTCAGAATCATGAATCTTACACTGAATGGTCTGGGAGCAGGAGAATACCGCAGTATAAATAAAGAAGAATGGCAGGAACTGAACCGCAGACTTGAGGGTTCATACAGTCAGCCGGGAACAGAGACAGGAGGAAAACATGGAAACAGCCGTAAATCAGATAAAAGAACTGGTTCAGAAGCTGAATCGCGCGGCAAAGGCATATTATCAGGAAGACAGAGAAATAATGAGCAACAGGGAGTACGATGCTCTGTACGATCAGCTGGAAAAACTGGAAAAAGAAACAGGAATCGTTCTGGCAGACAGTCCAACCGTTAATGTCGGTTATGAAGCTGTAGATGCACTGCCAAAAGAAACACATGAATCACCGATGCTTTCCCTGGACAAGACGAAAGACAGAGAAGTGCTTCGGGAATTTATAGGCAGTCATCCCACACTTTTGTCATGGAAGATGGATGGTCTTACGATTGTCCTTACCTACGAAAACGGAGAACTTCAGAAAGCAGTTACAAGAGGAAACGGTGTTGTCGGAGAAGTTATTACCAACAATGCAAGAGTATTCAGAAACATACCTCTGAAGATTGCATTTCAGGGAAGACTGGTATTGCGTGGAGAGGCAATCATCACCTATACTGATTTTAAAAGAATAAATGAAACAATAGAAGATGTTGATGCAAAATATAAAAATCCGAGAAATCTCTGCAGCGGTTCAGTGCGTCAGCTGAATAATCATATAACAGCAGAAAGAAATGTCCGTTTTTATGCTTTCGCCCTTGTATCTGCGCAGGATCTGGATATGCACAATTCGAGGGCATGGCAGATGGAATGGCTGAAAGGCCAGGGATTTGAAACTGTGGAATACCACATGGTGACCGGCGCATCACTTGATGAGGCGATGGATTATTTTGCACAGGCTGTTCGACAGAATGATTTCCCGTCAGATGGACTGGTTGCGTTGTATGATGATATTGCATATGGTGATTCCCTTGGATCAACTGCGAAATTTCCAAGAAATGCATTTGCATTTAAATGGGCAGATGAAGTTCGTGAGACAACTCTTAAGGATGTGGAATGGAGTCCGTCAAGAACCGGTCTTATTAATCCAATTGCTGTGTTTGAGCCGGTAGAACTCGAGGGAACTACTGTCAGCAGGGCAAGCGTTCATAATGTGAGTATCGTTAAAGAACTTCAGCTGGGAATTGGTGATACCATTCAGGTATACAAGGCAAATATGATCATTCCACAGATCGCTGAGAACCTTACACGAAGTGGGAACCTTGTGATACCGGATATCTGTCCTGTCTGTGGAAAAGAAGCCAGAGTGATCAGCGAAAACGAAGTGGAAGCGCTCTATTGCATGAATCCTGACTGTGTGGCGAAGAAGATCAAGGCATTTACGCTTTTTGTAAGCAGAGATGCAATGAATATTGATGGTTTGTCAGAAGCAACTCTGGAAAAATTTATTGCCAGAGGTTTTATCCATGATTTTGGCGATATTTTTGAGATAGGACGTTACAGAGAAGAAATCATAACAATGGATGGTTTTGGCGAGAAATCTTTTGATAATCTGATGAACAGCATTGAAAAAGCAAAAGAAACAACGCCTGCAAAAGTAATCTACAGTCTTGGAATTGCAAATATAGGCCTTTCCAATGCAAGGGTGATATGCCGGCATTTTGATGACGATCTGGATAAAATCTGCCAGGCAGATGAAGAAGAAATCAGTGCAATTGACGGAATTGGACCTGTGATCGCCAGAAGTCTGACGGATTATTTTGGGAATCCTGAGAACAATCGCAAGTTGGATCATATGTTGTCACATCTTCATATTCAAAAAGAAGAAATTACGGAAGAACAGATTTTTAAAGGGATGAATTTTGTTATTACAGGAAGTCTGGAACATTTTGGGAACAGGAGTGAAGCAAAGAGGCTGATAGAATCTCTTGGCGGGAAAGTTACAGGTTCAGTCACAGGTAAAACCAATTATCTTATAAATAATGATGTGACTTCCAATTCCTCCAAAAACAAAAAGGCCAGAGAACTGGGAATACCAATTCTTTCTGAAGATGATTTTTTGAAAAAAGTTGATGAAAAATGAAAAATATTCTTATAATAGGAGCGGGACCGGCAGGTCTGACTGCTGCATATGAACTTCTGACGCAGTCAGAAGAAGAGATACAGGTAACAATTTTTGAAGAGAGTGACTGTTTTGGCGGGATATCCAGAACAGTCAACTACAAAGGTAACCGCATGGATATGGGCGGTCACCGCTTTTTCTCAAAAATTCCGGAAGTAAATGAATGGTGGCAGAAGATGCTTCCGGCGCAGGGAGCCCCGTCCATAGATGACAGACTTCTGGACAGAACAGTTTCGCTTGAAAAAGATGGTCCGGATCCTGAAAAGACAGACCATGTTATGCTGAAAAGACGCAGGGTATCGAGAATCCTTTTTGATGATAAGTTTTATGATTACCTGGTTACGTTGAAACTGGATACACTGAAAAATATGGGATTTATCACAACTGTGCAGGTTGGTTTCAGCTATCTGGGAGCTGTACTTCACAAAAGACCTGAAGACAGTCTCGAAAATTTTTATATAAACAGATTTGGCAGAAAACTTTACTCATTGTTTTTTGAGTATTATACAGAAAATTTATGGGGAAGGCATCCGCGTGAGATAGATGCTTCCTGGGGAAAACAGAGAGTAAAAGGACTTTCCATAAAAGCAGTACTGAAAGATATGGCGTACAAAGTTTTTCATAAAGAAAACAAAGAAACAGAAACATCTCTGATCGGAGAATTTAAATACCCGAAACTCGGTCCGGGAGAACTGTGGGAAATAACTGCTGCAAAAATTCAGGAAGCAGGCGGAAATATTATAAAAAATGCAAAAGTTGTTAAAATTCATAAAAATGATAAAAATATAATCACAGGTCTTACGTATGTCAAAGACGGAAAAAAAGTGGAAATTAACGGAGACTGTGTGATCTCTTCTATGCCTGTGAAAGATCTTGTTACAGGCATGGATAATGTACCTGCAAATGAAAGAAGAATTGCAGAAGGGCTTCCTTACAGGGACTATATGACTCTTGGCGTGCTGGTGTCCGGGTTGAAGCTTAAGAATGAAACCAGACTCCGTACTGTTGGGAATATTGTACCGGACTGCTGGGTTTATGTACAGGATCGCAGGGTAAAGATGGGAAGATTTCAGATTTATAATAACTGGTCTCCATATATGGTCAGAGATCTGGAACATACCGTATGGCTTGGACTGGAATATTTTGTGGAAGAGGGGGATTCTCTCTGGAATATGACAGAAAAAGAGTTTGCAGACATGGGGATTTCAGAGATGCTGGAGATAGGACTGATCGAAAGCCGGGAAGATGTTCTGGATACACATATGGAAAAAGTCAAAAAAGCATATCCTGCATATTTTGATACATATGAAGAAATAGATACGCTGATCCGTTATCTGTCAGACATACCTAACCTATACTGTGTAGGACGAAACGGACAGCACAGATATAATAATATAGACCATTCTATGGTAACTTCATTTGAAGCAGTCAGAAATATCCTTACGGGAGAAAAAAACAAGCAGAATATCTGGAATGTAAATACAGAACAGTCTTATCATGAGGAAAGGCAAGTAAAAGGAGGAACAGAAAATGCCGATTAAAGTACAGGGAGATTTACCGGTAAAAGAAATTCTTGAAAGAGAAAATATATTTGTAATGGATGAAGGACGTGCCATGCATCAGGATATCCGTCCGATACAGATCCTGATCCTGAACCTGATGCCGCTGAAAGAAGAAACAGAATTACAGCTTTTGCGTTCTCTTTCAAATACACCTCTGCAGGTTGATGTGACTTTTATGGCAGTGCAGAGTCATGAGGCAAAGAATACATCTGTAAGTCACCTGAACAAATTTTATCAGACATTTTCAGAACTTAAAGATCAGCGATTTGACGGTATGATCATTACGGGTGCGCCTGTGGAGCAGATGGAATTTGAGAAAGTAGATTACTGGAATGAACTTGAGGAGATCATGGACTGGACAGGCAGTCATGTAACTTCAACAATTTTCCTCTGCTGGGCTGCTCAGGCAAGTCTGTATCATTTTTACGGTCTGAAAAAACGTCAGCTGGATCACAAAATGTTCGGACTTTTCTGGCACAAAGTACTGAACCGCAAAATCCCGCTCGTGCGAGGATTTGATGATATGTTCCTTGCACCACATTCCAGACACACAGAAGTTCCGATCGATGATATCCGTGCATGCAAAGATATTACAATACTTGCGGAGTCTGAGGAAGCAGGTCTTTTTCTCGCAATGGCACAGGGTGGCCGCCGCATTTTTGTTATGGGTCATCCGGAATATGACCGCATTACCCTGGATGGTGAATATAAACGTGATATGAGTAAAGGACTGCCGATTGACATTCCGGAAAATTATTACAGAGATAATGACCCGGAAAATAAACCACTGCTGATGTGGAGAGCGCATGCAAATAATCTTTATACTAACTGGCTGAATTATTACGTATACCAGAGTACACCGTTCGACCTTATGGGAACCCCGGATTTTGACAGTATTACGTTCGATTGATACGAAATTACAGAAACCAAGGGCTGTGAACGGAGTAAACAGTAACATTGTCTGAGGAGAGGACCTTTGGGTCCTCTTTTTATGTGATCCGTTTATTGAGAGCAGAAAAGCGATAACTAATGTCGAATTTCCTCGAGTTATGTCATATGAATTTTGTTGACGAATTTTGCGGGAATTAATAGAATAATGACGAAGTAATAAGTGTGTTTATGGTGGAGGATATTATAAAATGGAAAAACTTCTTGTAAAAGTTTTGCTCAACAACAAGATTGAAAAAATGATGCAGGAAAGCAGAGAACGTATGAATACGGCGGATGAATATCTGCGTCAGGACAATGCAGATCTCGAAGAACTGGAGAGAAGGTATGAAAATCTGAATATACATTCAGGTATGAAACGGATCATTGAAGATTACATGGCATGCATGCGGTCACATGAAGAACGTGTATCTGAGTTGTCGTATTACTCCGGCATTGTAGATGATATTAAATTGATGAAGTCAATGGGAGTTCTCGTGGCGCCGCAGAAATTATAGAATCGGGATATTACCTGTGAACATTAATCATCGATAATTTTTCGGGTTTCTCACGCAAAATTCTGTAGCCAACAGGACTGTGAAATGTTATACTACATATAAAAAAATGCGTGGGGGATTTTATTATGGATGGATCAATGTTTATCGGAACATGGTGGTCACTCGTACCACCGCTTCTGGCAATCGTTCTGGCACTTGTAACGAAAGAAGTTTACAGTTCTCTGTTTATTGGTGTTGCAGCAGGCGCGCTTCTTTATACGGGATTTCATCCCTGGAATGCGTTTGTAGCTTTTTTTGACATCATGAAAAACAGTATGAATCTGAATATCCTGATTTTTGATGTACTTCTTGGTATGATTATTGTTCTTATGTCCAAGTCCGGAGGTTCAGCAGCATATGGAAAATGGGCCGGAAGCAAGATTAAGAACAAGAAATCAGCTATGCTTGCAACGACAGGACTTGGTGTGCTGATTTTTGTAGATGATTATTTTAATTGTCTTACTGTCGGTTCTGTAATGAGGCCGGTAACGGACCGTTACAAAGTTTCAAGAGCAAAACTGGCTTATATCATTGATGCAACAGCAGCGCCTGTATGTATCATTGCACCGATATCAAGCTGGGCAGCTGCAGTAAACTCCTATGTACCGGAAGATGCGGGAATTACAGGCTTCCAGTTGTTTCTGTCGACAATTCCGTACAATCTGTATGCCATTCTGACACTGACGATGATACTTTTTGTGATCATGGCAGGATTTGATTTTGGTCTGATGAAGATACATGAAAAAAATGCAGAAAAAGGAGACCTTTTTACATCAGGTGGAGAAGAATTTGATCAGGTGAAAGAAGAAGAAATTTCTTCAAAGGGTAAGGTTATTGACCTTGTACTTCCTGTTCTTGTACTGATCGTTTCGGCAATCGGAGCTATGATCTACACAGGATACCTTGGCGGAGCTACAGATATTGTTACTGCTTTTTCAGGATGTGATGCAGAAACAAGTCTGATATTTGCGACAATGATCACAGTATTCTTTATGCTGATTCTTTATCTTCCGAGAAAGGTTGTTACATTTAAAGGCTTTATGGACAGCTTTGTGGAAGGATTTAAGATGATGATTCCGGCAATTGCCATTCTTATCTTTGCATGGTCGTTGAAAGGAATGGGAGATGCACTGGAAATCAGTACTTTCGTTAAGAACATCGTAGGCAGCAATACATCTGCAAGTGTAATACTTCCGGCAATTCTTTTTGTTGTGGCAGTTTTTCTGTCATTTTCAACAGGAACAAGCTGGGGAACATTTGCAATTCTGGTTCCTATTGCAACAGCAATGTTTTCCGGAGCAGGCAACCTTCAGATGATGATCATTTCTGTATCAGCAGTTCTGGCAGGTGCGGTTTGCGGTGATCATATCTCACCGATTTCAGATACAACTGTTATGTCTTCGGCAGGTGCACAGTCAAATCACATTAATCATGTGACAACTCAGATGCAGTATGCACTGATAGTAGCGGTTATTTCTTTTATAGGATATGTTATTGCCGGTTTTGTCCATATCTGGTGGGTTGTTCTGGGCATCAGTCTGATCCTTCTGCTGGTAACACTGACTGTAATTAAAAGAATGTCAGCGGCACAGGACGCGAAGGAGCAGTCAAGATGAAATGTATAGGAGTACCATACATAGACCAGAGTGTGAAATATCCGACAGGCTGTGAGAGTGTTTCAGCAGTTATGCTTCTGCAGTATCTGGGATATGATATAACAGTGGAAGAATTCATTGACAGATATCTGGAATGCAGACCTATGGAAAACCGTCATGGGGAATTATATGGACCGGATCCATATCAGTATTTCTGTGGAAGTCCCTATGATTCGGAGTCTTTCGGTTGTTATCCACCGGTACTGATCCGTGCACTCAGTAAAGCTGCCGGTGACAGGTTTGAATTTATTAATGAAACAGGGACAGCAGTGGAAGAGTTGCTCAGAAATTATATAGACAGAGATATGCCTGTTATATTCTGGGCGTGTATCAACATGAGACAGGAAATTACAGGACCTTCGTGGAAACTGAACGATACAGGTGAAGAATTTACATGGATATCTAATGAACATTGCATGCTGCTTACAGGATACGATGAGGAAGGATACTGGTTCAATGATCCGTATGATAATAACGGGATTATAAAATATCCGTCAGAGCTGGTGTTTAAGAGACATAAAGCGCAGCGCGAAATGGCAATCGGAATAAGAAAGATACAGGATTTTGACCAGGTTACTGTGAACTGTAACACGATTTAAAATATTCCAAAAATTTCACGTATATTTCATTTGATAAAAAATGTGAACTCTGCTATAGTATATTTGGTTAAAGCAAACGGCATTTATTTAAAGAAAGAAGTGTTTATTTTGCGAAAAAAATCACATATACTGCTGGCAAGATATCTGGCAGACCAGATGCCGGCGAACGTAAGTCTGCAGTCGCACAGAAAGGCATTCTGTCTGGGAAACATTCTTCCGGATATTCAGCCGTCTTTTGTGACAAAGAGACATGAATATTTTGGTACTTACAATGAAGTTAGAAGTAAGATTACAGAACTGGTCGGTGAAGGTGCAGGGCATTGGAATGAGAGGGTGTTCTGGAGAAGAACCGGCGAAGTGATGCATTACATTGCAGATTATTTTACATTTCCGCATAACAGGACTTTTGATGGATCACTGATAGAACATAATTCCTATGAAAAAAATCTCAAAAACGAACTGAAAAGCTTTGTCAGAAGCGGGAAAGCTGATGTTTATGCAGAAAAGAATATCAGATTTGAGAATCTTTCTCAACTTCTGGCATATATCAGGATGCGTCACAGTGAATATCTGAACCGAAAAAGAAATATAGATGAAGATATTCATTATATTTTAAGTGTGTGTTATCAGGTATTTCAGGGACTTTTCCAGCTGTGCGTGGCAGTTGCGGCATCGATGCCGGCAGTCAGTGCCTGAAATATGAAGAAAATATGAAATCTGTCTTAAGACCGCCGGGGCCAGTGCTCCGGCGGTTGATTTTGAAAAAAAGTTGTGATACAATAACTGCAGTTGTTGTGTGAGTTGTAATATATGTTGTTGTGAAAAACAATAACAGTTTGTGTTTAGTAAGGAAACATACCTTTGCAGAGGGGGAGAAGATATGTCCTTGGAAGGGAGTTAAGAGAATGAAGAATAAGTTTGTGACTAGATTTTTATGCATTTCCATTTTATCAGCTATGGTTTTATCAGGACCGATGTCTGTTATGGCAGCGGCTGAAGATACAGTAATGGAACAGTCAGAAGAAGCAGAGGTACCGTCCCCAACAGAAGCACCGGCACCGACAGAGGCACCGGCACCGACAGAGGCACCGGCACCGACAGAAGCACCGGCACCGACAGAAGCACCGGCACCTACGGAAGCACCGGTACCAACAGAAGCACCGGCACCGACAGAGGCACCGGCACCGACGGATACACCAAACCCGGAACCGACTAAAACACCGGATTTTTCAGATGATATAACACCGACAGTTGTACCGGATCCGACTGAACCGGCAGTATCACAGGCAGTTCAGAACCTGATCAATAATATTAATATACTGGCACAGGAGAATATTACCCTGAAACAGGCTTCCAGAGTAAGTGAACTCAGTGCAGCATATGACAGTCTTTCAGAAACAGAAAAGGCACAGGTAACCAATTATCAGACTCTGGTTCAGATGGAAAGACAGATTTCTGCTCTTCAGAAAAAACAGGAAAATACTGATAACGGAAATGAAGAAATTGATATTACAGATGGAGAAAACAAAGGTAAAGAAGGGACACCGGTGTACTATTCCAGTATGGTGTCAAATCTTCATGCGGGTAAAGACTTTTATCTTGACAGCCTGAAAGAGAACTACCAACTGACTTTTGATGATGATTTTTCATCAGTGATGGACGAAATCGAGGAAGAATATAAAGAAAAAAACAAACTGACAGATGTAAGTGATACAAGTGATAACGGACTGACTACTTCAGCAGATTCTCTTCTTGTACGTAACTGGCAGGATGTTCTGGCTGTTTATGTTTATGAACAGAATCAGAAGGGTGTTAAAGAATTTAAACTGGACTCTTCCTGTAAAGATGAACTTGCAAAGATTTTTGAGGAACTGAATCCTGTTCAGAGAGACAAAGACAATATTACTCATGTTTCTTATGGAAACTATCATGTAAACTATTATATCAAAGAGAATAATATTTCCCAGGAAAACAGAACTGTCCTGAAAAAGTATACTGAGACAGACTGTAAACTTCTCTGTGCAATCGTTACAGATGCCAGGGGATTTGTACGCCAGAGCGTGGGTGATGATGTTTCTGAAGAGCGTGTAAATGTTATTACAGCAGCTTATTCACTTGTTGGTGAAGTGGGGTATTTCTGGGGTGGAAAGTCCACACAGATCGGGGAAGATCCGAGTTGGGGTACTGCCGAAAAAGTATCAGCAGACGGAAGCCCGAGTACAGGAACTACAAGAGCGTATGGCCTGGACTGCAGCGGATTTGTTACCTGGTCAGTTATCAATGGCTATCTGAATCAGGACATGCAGAGCAGCGTAGGTGACGGTACTTCTGATCAGTGGGAAAAAGCCAATGTTGTAAGTGAACAGGAAGCACAGCCTGGTGACCTTGTATTCCAGAAGGGACCGGAAGCGGGCAGTGATAACCATGTAGGAATTATCTGTGGTAAGACAGATGCAGGTGACTGGATCGCAGTACATTGTTCTTCCAGCAAGAATGGCGTTACAGTTGGCGAGGCATATGGAGCAAGTTTCCGTTATATCCGTCAGCCATCATTCTATCCTACCCAGGAAGAACTTGCAGAGATGATTAATGACGGGCAGAAAGCAAGTAATGCAGAAGCTGTATCTGTATCAGATTCTTCAGTTTCAACAGATAATACTTCAGATGAATTTACCAGTGATGAAACAGCAGCAGCCAAAAACAGCGAAGAAGTTGAGATCACAGTAGAAAATGCAGATGAAGAAACTGCAGATGCTGAAAATATTCTGACTGATGATGGAGCAGAGAGTATTTCATCAGCAGTTCAGGGAGTACAGAATCCGTCATCATCTGAATCTATAACCAGTTCAGATGATGGAATGATAATTCTTCCGCAGTTGCCGGAAGAAGAAGTGTCGCTGGCTTTTGAAGATTAAAATAAAAAGAGCTGTATAAATAATAAATGCCCATGCGGAAGAAAACTCTGCATGGGCATTTTAAAAATCTAGCGATGGATACCTGACAGTACATCGTCAATCCATTTGTGTGTATTATAGTTCTGGTCGAAGAAACGCACGATCACACCATATGGATCTTTATCACTTGAAAAAGCATTTGCCTCGTCAGTATCTACATGCATGGCAAGGCGGAAACCGGGATGTACACGGACTACAACGTCCGCATAGATAAGAGCACGGCCGTAACTTTTGGTGAGAACAAAAACTTCTTCGTTGTCATGTATCTGCAGGGAAGCTGCATCTCCCGGAGACATATGAATGTGGCGCTTGGCAACAATAACGCCTCTGGGGATTTCTATTTGACGATCGGCACTTCTGAGAATACAGCCGGGGGTATTTCCTATATCGCCGGACTGACGGATCACGCCTGGTATACCAAGCTTTCGGCTGTCAGTAAGAGAAATTTCAATCTGTGTTTCGTTACGGAACGGACCGAGAATTGCCATATTTTCAAAAGTACCACGGGGACCGCAGACAGTGATCCTTTCCTGACAGAGATACTGTCCGGGCTGACTTAATTCTTTGATATAATGAAGTTCTGCCTCAGGCCCGAAAAGCTGTTGAAAATCTTCTTTGGATATATGAACATGACGGGCTGAAGTTTCAATAGGGATTTTAATACTCATGCTACAGACTCCTGTTCAGAATATGTTATACTAAAAACTCAAAAATCAGTGTAATCCTTAAACACAGAAATATCAACTCTTTTTTTAGAAGATGATATTTGTTAAAATAATATCGCGAACAAATGATATTTCAGGAAATAATATCTGAAAGGAGCACAAGATGAAAAAAGGCAGATTCCCGAAAAAATTATGCCTGTTTATTATAATTGTGGCTCTTGCAGTGGCGTGGGCAGATTGGAAGGACAAATCCAGTGAGACCAGAAGCACAGAAGCCGATTATGGAAATATTGTGGATTATATACAGAATCTTTGGAAACAGGAACCGGAAGAGGTACGGAAACTGAGAACCCGGGAAGTGGAAGAATATGATGCTGGTTTTCAGGAGTATTATTTCCACCTGCTTACAGATGAAGAGAAAAGAGTATACAGGGAAATGCTTGAGGGAATCAGAAGACGCCAGGAAGATTTTTATCTGTCTGTTTCAGATGAAGATATGATCAACAGGGTGTATCATGCACTATTGAAAGACCACTCGGAACTTTTCTGGGTACAGAACAGAGAACAGGTGTATACAACTTCCTACCCTGATACGGATTACTGCAAATTTTCACCAGGATATTCTTATACAGAAGAAGAAATCGGAAAAATTCAGGCAGCTGCAGATCAGGCATGGCAGGAAGTGAGTCTGATGGCTGCGGAAACGACAGATTCATATGAAATTGTAAAAGATGTCTATACGTATCTGATTGACAATACAGAGTATGTTTCTTCTGAAGATGATCAGAATATTGCAGGAACTTTCTGGAAAAAACAGGCAGTATGTGCAGGATATGCAAGGGCAGCACAGTATCTTCTGGAAAAACTGAATATTCCTGTTATTTATGTGGAGGGAAGTACGATTTCCAGCTCAGAAGGTCATGCATGGGATATTGTGGAGATAGACGGTCAGTATTATTATATGGATCCGACCAATGGCGATCAGCCACAGTTCCTTGAGGGGGACGCAGTACAGCTTGCGGAACACAAAACCATTATTTATGATTATCTGTGCCCTTTTCCTGAAGAATATGAACAGATTTATACAGCATCTGATGAATTTGAGGTGCCGCAGTGTACAGCAACAGACAAAAATTTTTATGTAATGAATCAGGCCTGCTTTGATACATATGACTATCAGGCTGTCTATGGTTTGTGCAGATTAAGACTTGATAACGGGGCAGCAGTGATACGCTTCAAATTCAGCAGTCGGGAAGCTTTTGATCAGGCCTGTCAGGAATGGATACAGAATTCTGCGATAGAGGCAGCCGCCAGATATTATATGGAAATATACGGTAAGAATACAATCCAGTATCATTATGGTATACTGGATAATCTGAAGACTATATATTTTATGTTTTGAAGTAACTATAGACATACAAGGCAAAATGATATCATCGAAGGTGATTTGGAATGCATTTTGCCTTATAACTGTGAGGGTACTGAACGGTTATATTTTAAGAAAGAGGTGATTATATGACAGACATTTTACAGCAGGCTATGAACATGTTGGAAAATCAGGGAACACTACCACAGATTTCAAGTTTTGCAGTGATTGGATTCGGGGTTCTTTTTGTTCTTGGAGTAGTGAACTGCATTCTTGGATACAGGCTTCTGCGGTTCTGGATGATGCTGTTTGGATTTCTGATCGGTGCAGGACTGGGAGTTGGTGTGGCATACAGTACAGGTGTACAGGAAAAATATATGTATGCAGTTTTTGCAGTGGTGGCAGGTGTTGTTCTTGCTGCTATTGCTTTTGTCAGTTACAAAGTGGGTATTTTTATCCTTGGTATGGGAATTGGACTGGGACTGGGGACCTATGTGATCCATCCGACCACGTCTCTGACATTTTTCTTCTGCCTGATGCTTGGTGTGGGACTTGGTGTTATGGCAATGAAGCAGGCGAGAGTGATTCTCATAGTAGGAACAAGTCTTCTTGGCGGCGCAATGGCAGGCTTTTCGCTGGCAAGACTTGGAAATATGGCGGATATTCCATATGGAGTGGGACTCAGTGTGGGATTTGCACTTCTGGGAATGCTGATTCAGTTTGCGACAAATCGCGTAAAAGTTTATGACGATGAAGAAGATGAGACGGAAATCCACAAAAAGATCGAAAATGCTGAAAAAAGTTCTGATTATATAGATCCTCAGGAGTATCTCCCGCAGCGTTCAGAAAAGAAAAAACGCAAAGATAAGCAAAGAGAATCCCGTGAGGAATCCAGGAGATCATCTGAAAAGAGAAGAGAGTCTTCCAGACGGGAACATCGGCCGGCAGATATCCGGTTGAAACCTGAGAAAAAAAACCACAGGTATGCAGATGCTGCTCCTGAATATGAGAAAACAGTGGAATATCGTCCGGGAAAAAAGAACAGTGAACTGGATCTTCCGTTGGATTCTTATAAGAGAAAGCAGCCTCAGAGAATGCAGGAATACTATGGCGATGATATTTACGATGAAGAACCTATAGATGAGGATCTTCTTGATGATGAAGTTGTAAGAGAAATGATGGATGAAGATGACCGCGAGGGTGAAGAACTGTGGAACAAGCTTACAGGAAGACAGAACAGCGGCAGATCCAGAAACAGAAAAGAGGGACAACATGGCAAAAGAAGCTAAGACGAATGCAATGAGAATGCTTGACAGACAGAAAATCTCATATGAAACTTTTACATATGAATGCGATGAATTTATTGATGGGCTGCACAGCGCAGATCTGATCGGTGCACCATATGATCAGTCATTTAAGACGTTGGTAATGGAAGGCAAAAGTGGTGGATATTACGTTTTTGTAGTGCCTATTGAGAAGGAAGTTGACCGTAAGGCAGCGGCAAAAGCGGTAGGAGAAAAGGCAGTGGATATGATCCATGTCAAAGATATCCTCAAGATTACAGGATATGTAAGAGGAGGCTGCAGCCCACTTGGAATGAAAAAACTGTATCCTACAGTATTTGATGCATCAGCAGGAAATTTTGATGAAATATATGTAAGCGGAGGCCGTATCGGACTTACTCTGAAGGTACCGTTACAGGATCTTCTTACAGTTACAAAAGGAAAAATGGCGGACATCACTATGAAGTGATGCCCGCCATTGCAGACTGTAGACAAACTTGGTGTTGGGTGTTATGCCCAGCACCATTTTTCTTTTAAAACTTCTTTTCTTTTTATTTTTTTCAAAATCAACAAAAATCTGGCTGTATTCCAG
>NZ_JBQHUL010000021.1:0-60063 GCF_052065235.1 Blautia sp. HCP28S3_G10
TGGTGAATGTTGTTGTCTTGCCATAGTTGGACTCCTTTCGTTATAAAAATCATACGGGAAATCCAACTTAGAAACAATGATTTTTTTGTCTTAATTTATGGGTTCATTATAATGTTCGGATGATGGATTTATTGATTTCAGAGCATGGCTGATCGCACAGGGAAAAAATATCTATATGGCAGCACTGGAGAATCCGGATTCTTTAGCAAAGGTAGAAAAGTATGGAGATTGTGCATTTGAAGCACTTAATTATGTTGGGGATGAAGCCTATCATGAACTGACCGGACGGAGTGCTTATGAAGATTGCACACCGGAAATGGAAGAAAGGGTGCTGGAGGAAATATCCGGGGAGATTAAATATCATCCCCTGATTGAGTATCCATTGCAGCCACCGGATGTGGTTACAGTATATCCCGAAATAGGTGACATAATTATGAAAACGCATGGTATCCGCTTTTTCAGCAAAGATTCTTCCATTTGGAATACTTCACTGCCGGAGCTGAAAGCAATGGTAGAAAAAGGGGCAGTTGAGGTGCGGAAACTTAAAAAGGCGAAACAAAAAAATAGGGATAAACCCCAAAAGCAAAACGATCCATCCAGATAGCGATAATAGGTAGTTTGCACGATCTGAGGAAGAAAATCTTGTTGCATTCTGTGAATAGCTTTCTCAGCCGAAAATGGTATAGTGTAGTGCTTGATAGAACACAATGAATAAGAAGGGAGCGGAGCAGTATGCACGTACAATTAGAAGAACTGTGGATGGATGCCATAGAAATGAAAGTGGGCGAGCAGATTGTAAATTATCTGAGAAAAGAACACCCGGAATACCAGGATATAGAAAAACGGCAGGAGAAACTGATCAGAGATTATCCAATGTTACTGAAAGCGGTAGATGGGGATGGAGCAGTTACTTTAAACGAAAAAGAACACTATGCTTTAAAAGAATACCTGTCTAATCAGGATGACATGGAGCGTCTGGAAAAGGAATATCACTATTATTATGGACAATCCAATGTATTTTCTTACGGGCGGATGTTAAGAAGCATCCAGAAGGAGATCAATCCGGATGGAGATATGGCAAGAAAGAAAAAACTGGCGGATATGCTGATAGAGGCAAGGACCAGCGATGCAGAGATGGAATTCCTGAAGAAAGATGAAGAATATCAGAAAAGGCGGGAAAAATCGCTGCAGCAGGATAAAATCCTAAAATCTATGAATCCACCCAAGGATATCATGGATCAGGTTGACCTGCTTACCTGCTCCATCAATGATTGCTGGAGCCGATACGCCGATTTGATCTACCAGTATGCGCTGGAAGATATCCTGGCATTTCTGATAGAAAGGCAGGGGCTGTGATGGGAAAAGAATGCAGTGATGAGGAATCATAAAAATCCGACTCAGTACAATCAAATCCCGCACCATGATACGGAAAGTTTTAAATGATGGCAGGCAGGCTTTTTCAAAAAGTCCTGGCTGCCGCTTTTTTTGGAAACTTTAACCAGCTGGGGAAAAAATCCCCGCCGCCGGCAGGCACTCCCTTTCCCGGCAGGTTTTCCACAGCGGGTGTTCAAAGAACCCCACAGTTTCAAAAATTAAATAGAAGGGATGTGATCCTATGATTATAGGAATTGACCATGGCTATTATGCCATGAAAACCCCGCATATCTGTTTCCCAACAGGACTGTCCCGGTATGACTATGAGCCATACACGATGCAGAACGTGCTGCAGTATGCGGGGAATTATTATGTCTGTGGTACCGGACGCCAGACGCTTATGAAAGATAAGACCGCCAATGATAATTATTATCTGCTGACTATGGCAGCACTGGCACAGGAGATTGAATACCGCCGGGCAGAGAGAAAAGGAAAGATTATCCTCGCAGCCGGATTGCCGCTTGCAGGTTTTGGAAGGGAAAAGACGGCTTTCCGGCAGTATCTGTTCCGGAAGGAGCAGCCGCTTTGTTTCCGATACGAAAATGAAGCGTATGAACTGACAATTGAGGATGTGAAACTGTTCCCCCAGGGCTATTCTGCGCTTGCTCTCCATCCGGAATACGTCCGGGATGAGCCGTCTGTTCTTTTGGTGGACATTGGCGGCTGGACTGTGGACCTGATGAGGCTGGATAATACTGTTCCTAATGCGGCTACCTGCCGCAGCCTTGAGCTTGGCGTTATCCGCTGTATCGATGAAACGATGGAACAGGTGCGCAGGAGTACCGGGCTGTCTGTGACAGATATCCAGATCGAGCGTGTCCTGAATGGAAACAGCTGCAGCCTGGATCCGAAAGCCAAAGAGATCATCCAGAAAAATGGGCGCAGTTATACAGAGAGAATCCTGTCTGCCATTATGGAGGCAGGCTTTGACCTGCGGGCAATCCCCTCCGTTTTTATGGGCGGCGGATCCACCATCGTAAGACGCCACGTGACACCGCAGGACGGGCTTTGTAGGGCTTTTTACCTAACGGACGTAAAAGCCAACGCTGCCGGATATGAACGGATTGTGGGGCAGATGTGCGCGAGGTGAGCCGCCCCGTTTTTTCGTTCCGTCCGACACTGGATGATCCGGAGCATAAACGGGCATGGGAAATCCTGCAGGGTGTTCCTAATGGACAAAAAAATGCTTTTCTGGTTCAGGCAATCTTACAGTCTGCGGACAGTGAAAAAATGGTGGTGATGATCCGCCAGGTGATCCGGGAAGAACTCCAGAATATGCATTTTGTGTCTGAGAACCCGGTGCAGGCAGAAGCAGATGAAATTCCGGCGCAGATGCTGGATTTTCTTTTTGCGATGGAGGATGGGATGTAAAGGAGGTGGTGCTGTTTTGAAAGTATAGATACATCTATGTATTGTTGGTTATGCAATGATCTTGGAGCCGATGTTTGTTGGGTATTGTGAATAGCTTTGTATGCATCTTTGGAGTATGGTGTGTATAACAAAACGAAAGGAGAAAGCGCAGATGGAGATGAAGAACATATGCGGCAGGATCCCGGTAGAACTCCATGCGAAGGTCAGAGGGGAGATCGAACAGCGTGGGATCAGCACACCAGAATTTCTGCAACAGGTAATCGAAGAACATTTTATGGAAAAAGGAGTGGACCAGATGGCAGCAAGAACAATCGCAGTACAGGTAACAGAGGAATTATTCGGAAGGCTCAAAGCAGTAGTCGCATGGAAGGGATGCAAACAGAAGGATTTTCTTATAAGCATCATCGAGAAAGCAGTCAGGGAAATAGAGGACGAGCAGGAGAATGCGAGAAGGGAAAGAGAAATTGCGGCGTCCCAGCAGGAAGATGCAGAAGGGGCTGAGGAAGAACCAGAGGGCATCGAAGAAGAACCGGAGGGTGCCGGGGAAGAACCGGAAGAAACTGAGGAAGAACCGGAAACCGGAGAAGTGGAGGTGACCGAAGAATCTGAAGCAGTGTTGCCAGACGGGAAACCAGAGGATACTGGAGCAGAGCTGGATGAACCAGAAGGAAATGATGAGGGTGAAGAACTGGTAGGAGCATAATCAGCAGATACATGGAAAACAGCAGATCAGAAACAGAGAAAACGGTGTGGCAGACAGCCATGCCGTTTTTTTTCAGAAAGGAGGCGGATAGCCGGAACGATTCGATTTTTTGATTTATTCAGCGGAATCGGTGGATTCCGTGAAGGGCTTAAGCGTGCCGGGGGCTTTGAATGTGTCGGACACTGCGAAATGGACTCTTATGCGGACACGAACTACCGAAGGCTGTTCGATACGGAAGGGGAGTGGTATTGTGACGATGCAAGAAAAATTGAAACAGGAGCCATGCCGGACTTTGATCTATTATGCGCAGGATTTCCTTGCCAGGCTTTCTCCATCGCTGGAAAACGTGGAGGCTTTGGCGATGCCAGAGGAACCCTGTTCTTTGAAGCTGCCAGACTGGTTGCAGACAAACGACCTGCGTATTTTCTCCTTGAGAATGTTCCCGGACTCTTATCGCATGACAAAGGGAGGACGTTTCACACCATCCTCGGCACGTTTTCTGAGCTGGGGTACCATGTCGAATGGAAGGTGCTTAACAGCAAGGATTTTGGAGTCCCGCAGTCAAGAAAGCGGGTGTATCTTATCGGATATCTTGATGGAAGATGTGCCGGAAAAATATTACCTGTCCCAGTACCAAACGGAGCAGCTCTTATACAAATCCTTGCAGGAAGCCAGGGAAAAAGAGTCTACGATCCCGCCGGAGTAAGCTGCACGCTTACTTCACAGGCCGGGGGCATGGGAGGTAAGACCGGGCTTTATGAAGTGGGGATCCCAATCAAGGAGAATACGAAAAAAGGATACAAGATGGCATACCCCGGTGACAGCATTGACCTTGGGTATGCGAACTTAAACACCCGCAGGGGGAGAGTCGGGCATGAGATCGCCCATACACTGACAACGGAGAGCCAGCAGGGAACGGTTCACTTTGTGGACCTGTCTGTTCCGCCGCTTGTGACGGAACATGCCCGCTGTCTGAATACAAGGCAGGATTCCAGTATCCATAAGCATAAGGGAGAGAGTTCCGGTGTCCTTGTTGAGACAGGACCGAGGGCAATCCTGACACCGGACAGGCTTAAGAAAAGGCAGAATGGCCGGAGGATGAAAGAGCCGGAGGAACCGATGTTTACGATCACGGCTACAGACCGCCATGGCATTGTTTATCATGGACGGATCCGCAGGCTGATCCCCAGGGAATGTCTGCGGCTGCAGGGCTATTATGACAGCCAGATCGACCGGATGATCGCGGGTATGTCTGACAGGCAGCTTTACAAGCAGGCTGGGAATGGCGTGACTGTGACGGTTGTCGAAGCCATTGGCAGGAACCTGAAAGCGGTGGACGAAGAACTAAGACTGGAGGATGCTGTTTATGTCGATTGATCTTCGGGATCAGTATTTTGGTACAGAGATTGAGATGACGGGCATCACCAGACTGCGTGCGGCAAAGGCTGTTGCACAAATGTTTGGTACAGACTATTACCACAGGACTTCGTATGATTCGTGGTGTGTGCGTGACCAGCAGGGAAAGGAATGGAAGTTCTCAAGGGATGGCAGTATCCATACTGAAAAAAAAGAGGCAGGCCGTAAAGTATGGGCAGACGGGGAGTATTCAACTGAGATGGTAAGCCCGAAACTGGAGTATTCCGAAATGGGAAAGCTGCAGGAAGTTGTCCGGTGCCTGCGCCATCATGGGGCTTTTGTCAATAGTTCCTGCGGCCAGCATGTTCATGTGGATGCCTCCAACCACACGCCAAGGAGCCTGAAGAATGCCATGACGATCATGTATTCCAAAGAAGATATCCTGTTCAAAGCACTGAAAGTGCAGACTTCCAGGGAGCGGGATTATTGCCAGAAGGTGCGCCCGGCTGTGCTGGAAAAGATCCGGAAGATGCCAAACAGCACGATTACGATGGAAAAATTTAAAAGGGCATGGTATGAGGGCGGTGATGGCAGCAATGAGCATTACAACTGGTCAAGATATTATGCTTTGAACCTGCATGCGGTGTTCTCAAAAGGGACACTGGAATGGCGCTGTTTTGAAAGCACGCTTCATGCGGGGCAGGTGCGGGCGAACATCACGCTGGCACTGGCGATCTCGGCGCAGGCCATCAACCAGAAATGCACGCAGATGAAGAAAACGGAGATATCAGAAAATCCCGCATTTACATTCCGTACATTTCTTTTAAGGCTTGGGCTGATCGGGCCGGAATATAAAAATGTCCGGGAACACCTTTTGAAGAATCTGGAAGGTGACCGGGCGTGGCGTTATGACAAGAGCCAGTATGCCTGCTTACAGCAAAGAAACCGGGGGCAGGAACCCCGGTAACATGACAATGAAATAGAAAACAAACAGAACCTGCCGGATAGAGAACCCTCTTTCCGGCTTATTTTTTGAAAGGATGAACAGATCATGAAAATGAAAAGAAATATGAAACGTATCGTATCCGGCTTGCTGGCTGCGGTAACGATCCTCTCCGGAGCCTTATCACCTTTGGCTGCCTCTGCTGCAGAAACAGGCCAGGAGGAAAAGAAGCCCCCGGTGTATGAGGAAGTCAAAGACCAGCTGGATGAGGATGAAGTGGTTACGGCACATGACTATGAGGTGGAGGTCGGCAGTGATTTTGACATTACTTTTGATTTTACGGGCATCGACATCATCGATGAAAACAAAGTAAAAGTCACATTTGAAGAAGCGAAAAATACAAAAGGGGAAGATTTTTCCACAGACCATGCCGATACCTATAAAGCGGTCTATTATGTGGAGCCACAGACTACGGATCATCCTGTTTACCAGATCAGCCGAAACGTGTCAGTAAAGGATACAGGAGCCGTCTTACGCAGCAGCGTGGAAACAGAGCCTGAGAGCCAGGACGCAGGGCAGACAGAAGAATCCCAGGATGACGGGGAAGATGCCTCGCAGACGGAAAGCCAGGAGACAGAACAACAGACAGAGCTACAGACGGAACCGCAGACAGACGGTGAGCCGGATAGTTCATTGCAGACAGAGGGATTAACGGAGACAGAGCTGGATGAAGCACTTGAAGAAGCGGAAACGCAGGATACTGTGGATGAGGAAAGCGGTCTGTCTGTTTCCGATGTTATGGAGCAGGCCGTGGAGGAAGAAGTCGGGCTGTTTTCGCTTGAAGCAGGGGAGAGCGTTACCTTTATGGCTTCTGCGAGAGCCAATACCGGGAATTTAAGTGTAACGGTAACAAAAGGCTCCTGGTATTATTATGCAGATTATGGCCTTGGCACTTATCTGACCTGCCCATACACGGTTCAGTTTGGAAATATCACTGCAACCGCTTATTGTGTGCAGCCATCCAAGCCGGGACCGGGAGATGGCGTGTACACGATCAACAAGCTCTCGGATGGAAAGACGCTGGCAAAAGTATGCTATTACGGAACGAAAGCCAGTGGTGAGAATGGGTTCTTTGATGAGAAACATCCGGATTTTTCCACAGGAAAACGCTTTATCATTACCCATCTGGCGGCTGCTTATGCCAATGGAAGCGGTGACGCTTTTTCTGGTACGAATTCCACCGGACAGGCGCTGGCAATGGAACTTTACAATTACTGTGTGAGCCAGCCGGATATCCCGGATGTAGCGATGTCCTTCTCTGATGCGGATGTGACCGCATATATTGACGGAAATTCGCAGCGGACAAAAGAGATCACATTTAAAGCGGATGCGCTGCAGACGATCACCATGAAGTTGCCGGAAGGCGTCAAATTCCATAACGTAACGACCGGAAAGACCAGTGCGGCAGGCGCAAGCGTGGAAGTAAGCGGCGGTACAAAGTTCTATCTTTCCGCACCGCTGACACAGGCAGAGGATGTAAAGGATGCCTGGAGCGTTACGATGAAGGGAAGCATCACCAAGGATTTCAGTGCTTATAAGATCACCACCGGATCCGGCACACAGGACCTGGCCCTTGTATTTGGCGAGGGTGTGGATGATGAAAAATATGTAGATTTCAAAGTGAGCTGGGTAAAGGTGGCAACCGTTGAGATCATTAAAAAGGACAGCCAGACAGGAAACGGGCTTGCAGGTGCTGTATATGGCATTTACAGTGACAAAGACTGTACGAAGCTGATCGCCCAAATGCCGGCCACTGACAGCAATGGCGCTTCCAGCCTGATGATTACAAAGACACAGGACACCGTATATCTGAAAGAGATTTCTGTCCCAGCCGGGTATCTGATCGATACCAAGGCGTATGGCGTAAAACTTGTGCTTGGGAAGACTGTCACACAGAATGTGACGGATGAGCGTGTCAGAGGCACGATCCATCTGGTAAAGAAAGATAAAGAAACAGGGGAAGTGACACAGGGCGATGCGGTCTTTGAGGGTGCAGTATATGGACTGTTTGCCCGTGAGGATATCGTGCATCCGGATGGAAAGACAGGCGTCCTCTATAAAGCAGGTACCCAGATTACCACACTGACTGTGGACGCAAAGGGAAATGCATCCGTGGAGGACCTGTACCTCGGAAAATATTATGTGAAAGAGCTTACCCCTCCGGTTGGATACCTTGCGGATGAAAAAGAGCATGATATCGATGTAAACTATGAGGGTGACAAGGTGAAAACCGTGGAACGTACCGCAGAATCCCCGGAACAGGTGATCAAGCAGCCGTTCCAGGTGATCAAAGCGGCGAATAATGGCAAGACGGATGCGGATCTTTTATCCGGCGCCGGATTTTCCGCATACCTTGTAAGCAGCCTGAAAACCAAAGCGGACGGTTCCTATGATTTTGCATCCGCAGAGCCGATCGTGCTGACCGCAGATGGAAAAACAGAGATGTTTACCGATGAAAAGGGCTATGCATGCTCGATCCCAATCCCTTATGGGACTTATATCGTGCGTGAGACAACAACCCCGCATAACTTCACCCCGGTGGATGATTTTATGGTGACGATATCGGAGAATAAAACCGAACCGCAGATCTGGCGGGTACTGCTGGACGATGAGTTCGAAGCGAAGTTAAAGATCATCAAGAAAGACGATGAGACCAAACAGCCTGTGCTGGTTCCTAATACGGAATTTAAGGTCTACGATCTGGATAACGGGAAATATGTGGAACAGGTAACAACATATCCGCATACCACCGTGCATAAATCCTATTTTACCAATGAGGAAGGATACCTGATCCTGCCGGAGAACCTGCAGCCGGGAAATTACCGGATCGAGGAAGTGACAGCCCCGGACGGATATACGTTAAATACAGGCTATGTAGAAATCAAAGTGGATTCCAATACCGCATATCAGGTGGATGGCGTGAGCAAAGATGCCATCATCGAAGTGGCCTATGAGAACCATCCGGCAAAGGGTGAACTTGTCATCCATAAGGATGGGGAAGTGCTGTCCGGATTTGATAAGGATTTCCACTATGAGGCGGCAGACCTTGCAGGCGCTGTATTTAAGGTATACGCTGCAGAGGATATCTACACCGCAGACCATCAGACTGGGGAATCCGGGAACCGCAATCTGGAGTATGCTTCCGGCACTCTGGTAGCGACCGTGACAACAGACGGGGAAGGTAAGGCAGTGATAGAGGACCTGCCGCTTGGAAAATACCGGATCGAAGAAGTGACTGCGCCAGAAGGCTATGTCCTGAATGCTTCTTCAAAGGAAGTGGAGTTTGTCTATGAAGGGCAGGACACCCCGGTCATTACAGAAACTGCAGAGTTTACCAATGACAGGCAGAAAGTCAGCATCACGGTAGAGAAGCAGGACGCAGAAAACGGAGCGGTTATAGCGGGAGCCGAGTTCGGCCTTTATAATGCAGAGGATATCGTATCCGGTGACAAGATTCTCGTAATAGCAGACACCCTTCTGGAAACGGTAACCAGTGATGAAAAAGGACAGGCAGCCTTTACGCTTGATCTGCCGCTCGGAAAGTATTATGTGAAAGAACTGGCAGCGCCGGCCGGATTCGTATCTTCGGATGAAATCCTCACCTTTGACGCTTCCTATCAGGGACAGGATATCCCGGTCGTGAAACTGGAATCCGTAAAGAAGAATGAGCCGACAACGGTCGAGATCACGAAATCGGATATCACCACAGGCGTGGAACTTTCCGGCGCATCCCTATCTGTCATCGATAAAGACGGAAATACGGTTGACAGCTGGGTATCCGTAAAAGATGAGCCACATGTCATTAAGCGTCTGACAGCTGGAGAGACCTATACACTGCGCGAATCCTTTGCGCCGTTCGGTTACCTGAAAACAACGGATATCACTTTTACAGTGGAAGATACAGCCGAGATCCAGAAAGTGGAGATGAAGGATGAGGTGCCAACGGCAACGCTGATTGTCAATAAAAAGGGAGAATTCCTTGACAGTGTGACATTAGTCAGCCAGGTAAAGGGAGTTGTAGAGCATATCTTTAACTATATTACCGGGAACCTGACGGATGTTACTTTTGAAATCTACGCAGCTGAGGATATCAAAGCAGCCGATGGCGTCAGTGAAGATCATTATAAAAAGGATGAACTGGTTGAGACGGTTACAACCGATGAAATGGGTATCGCAAAAGTGGAGAACCTGCCTGTCGGAAAATACTATGTGGTTGAAGTCGGCACAGCTTATGGCTATGTGTTGGATGGGGAACCGAGATATGTGGACCTTACTTACCGTGACCAGGATACCCCGGTCGTAGTATATGATGAGGACTGGCAGAACAACAGACAGAGGGCGGTCGTGTCCGTATTAAAGAAAGAAAAGGACAGCGACCGTGTGCTGGAGGGAGCGATCTTCGGGCTTTACACGAAAGAAGATATCCTGTCTGCATCGGGGAAAGTCCTGATCGAAGCAGATACAGTCATTGAACTGAAGTCTACGGACGCAGAAGGGAAGATTACCTTTGTAGCAGATCTCCCGGTAGATGGAAAATATTATGTGAAAGAGTTCTATGCCCCGGCTGGTTTCGCAACGACAGATGAGGTAAAAGAATTCACGTTTGAATATCAGGGCGAGGATACAGCGGAAATTTCCTATGCATTTACTTTTGAGGATGAGCCGACCACTGTGGAGGTCACAAAATCGGATTTAACCACCGGGGAGGAACTGCCGGGGGCAAAGCTTCAGGTGGTTGACGAATCCGGTAAAATCGTGGATGAATGGGTGTCTGAAAAAGAACCCCATGTGATCAAAGAACTGGCAGCCGGCAAGACTTACACACTGGTCGAAACGAAACCTGCGGATGGATATGTGACAGCAGAACGTGTTGAATTTACCATTGAGGATACCGTGGAGATCCAGAAAGTCAAGATGGAGGACGATGTAACCAAAGTGGAGATCAGCAAGACGGATATCACCGGAAAGAAAGAACTGCCGGGAGCGAAGCTGACGATCCTCAACAGTGAAGGAAAGGTAGTGGAGAGCTGGGTATCTTCCGATAAGCCGCATTATATTGAAAAACTGCCAATCGGCACATACACTCTGCGTGAGGAACAGGCGCCGGATGGTTATCTGGTAGCCGAGGATATTACCTTTGAAGTGAAAGATACCGCTGAAATCCAGAAAGTTATCATGAAGGATGAGGCAAAGCCAACCGATGTGCCGAAAACAGGGGATGAGACGAACCTCTGGATCCCGGCCATCCTGATGCTTTTGTCTGCAGCCGGATTAGCCGGATTTGCGGTAAGCAGAAGAAAGAAGAAGCGTAAAAATGGTTAACAGCCATGAACCGATGGGAGCCTGCCATGATGCGGGCTCCTATATTTTAAACAAAAATCAGAAAGAAGGTGGCAGATTGGCAGAGAAACTGTATTTTGCCTATGGCAGCAATATGAACCTGGATCAGATGGACTTTCGGTGTCCGGCCGCAGAGGTAGTGGGAAATGTCCGGCTGGATGATTACCGCCTTGCTTTCTGCAGCCAGAATCCTGAAAGCGGCGTGGCAACGATCCTGCCGGAAAAGGGCAGCCATGTGGATGGCGTTTTATGGAGGATCACCGGGGCGTGTGAAAAGAGCCTGAACCGGTATGAAGGATATCCGTACCTGTATGGGAAGAAAACCATCCATGTCAGGGCAGAAGATGGAACCGCCTATAAGTGCATGGTGTATGTCATGAATGTACCCCATAAAGACTACCCGGCCCGGCCATCGGATTTTTATCTGCATGGGATCATAGAGGGGTGCAAACAGAATGGGATTCCAACGGAGCCGATCATGGATGCCGTATGCCGGACAGAAAAGGAAGTGAAAGCCAGGAATGCAAAAAGCAGGAAAAAGGGATGGGAGCGGTGATCCATGCAGATATCAGGCTTTCATCCGCTGGCTCCTACAGTTGCTCCTGATTCTGGTTTTTTGTACCAGCGCGGGGATCCTGTATTATCACATGGTAGCTGTACCGGAAGAAAACCGGGAACTGGCAGAGACACTGAAGGATGATTTTCCGGGAGAACATCTTCCGGAGGAAACCTCCGGGGAAGGACAGCCAGCTGGGGAAAAAAGCACTGTGCCGCCCCTCGTGGATCTCGCAGCCTTACAGGAACAATACCCGGATGTGAAAGGGTGGCTTGCAATCCCAGACACAGGCATCGATTATCCTGTCCTCCAGGGCAGTGCGGATGAGCCGGAATATTATCTGCGCCGGAATTATAAAGGCGAATCAGATATCAATGGGAGCCTGTTTCTGCAATGGAACTGCGATGTCCGGGAAGGGGAGAATCTTGTCATATATGGGCATAACATGAACAGCGGTGTAATGTTCGGGAACCTTGACAGATATGCATCTTACGACTACTGCAAGGAACATCCGACTGTTCTTTTCCAGACTATGGGTGGCGTATCTGTCTATACTGTCGTGACAGTCCTGAAAGCAGATGTCTCTATGTTCCCATTCCAGCAGGTTTCTTTTCAGGAACCAAACGGGCTTTTTTCCTATATTGCGCAGGCAAAAGACCTGGAACTGTTCGACAATGGGAAAAATCCTGCAGCGGATGACGTGAAACAGGTGCTTACGCTGGTAACGTGTTCGTATGAATGGAATGGTGCCAGGAACATCGTAGTGGCTGTTCGGGAACCCGGTTCTTAACATCTGCAGGAATCTCTCTATGGGAGATGTATTACTGTCCTGTGCTTGATGGATAAAAATAAAGAATATAAGAAATAAAAATGTCAGTAAGGCGGGATATGTCCGGGATCAGGATGTATCCCGCCTTTTATAAAAAGAAAGGTTGGGATTTGATTATGAAACGATTATATACAGCAGAATCTGTCACGGAAGGGCATCCGGATAAACTGTGCGACCTGATCGCAGACAGCATTCTGGATGAGTGTTTGAAGTTTGATCCGGAATCAAGGGTAGCCTGTGAAGTGCTGGCAACCAAAGGGATGATCCTGGCAGCCGGGGAGATTACCAGTACCCATGAACCGTATGTGTTTGGGATTATGAAAAAGGTGCTTTCGGATGTGGGATACTGTGCGGATAACATCCAGATGGATGCGCTGATCCACCAGCAGAGTCCGGATATTGCAAGAGCCGTGGAGTGTTCGAGGGAGAAACGCTGCGGCCTTCCGCCCAACCAGCCAGGCTGGGAGAATGGCGCCGGGGATCAGGGCGTGATGATCGGCTATGCCTGTGACGAGACGCCGCAGTTTCTGCCGATGCCCGTGGTACTGGCGAACCGGATTGTCCGGGAACTGGCGGCAAGCAGGCGGAGCCATTTTATTGAGGGGATCCTGCCGGATGGAAAGGCACAGGTAACAGTGGAATATGAGGATGGCAGGCCAGTCCGTCTGGACAGTGTGGTCGTGTCCTGCCAGCATACAAAGGATAAGAACCTGAAGAAGCTGGAGCAGGAGATCAGGAACAAGGTGCTGACTCCAGCTCTGCGGCTGCTTCCTGCGGATGAAGATACGGCTGTTTACATCAATCCGTCAGGGAGATTTGTCTGCGGCGGACTGGATGCGGATACCGGCCTTACCGGACGGAAACTGATGGTGGATACTTATGGCAGTATTGTTCCGCATGGCGGCGGGGCTTTCTCTGGAAAAGACTGTTCGAAAGTAGACCGCTCCGGCGCATATATGGCCAGGTATATTGCCAAGAACATGGTAGCCGCCGGCCTTGCCAGCCGATGCCAGGTGTCCCTTGCTTACGCCATCGGCGTGGCACAGCCGGTCATGGTGCAGGTGGATACTTTTGGAACAGGAAAAATCTGTGCGGATGACTGTCTTGCAGCGGCGATCCCATTGGTGTTCGCCCTGACACCGAACCAGATCATGGATACGCTGCGTTTAAAGCGGCCGATCTTTAAACAGACTGCGGTATATGGGCATTTTGGAAGAAAGGAATTTCCGTGGGAGCGGACAGATAAGGTGGAAGCACTGCGGAATACTGTCATGTAATGCCATGGGTCAGTGAAGAACAGATCCAGGAACTGAAGAAGATCCGGGCGTATGAGTATCTGAGGGAGAACCAGCCTTACCGTCTTAAGAAAACCAGGACGGTCAATGAATGGGAACTGACGGATCATGACAGCTTCAAGATTAACGAAGTAACCAGCAAATGGCACTGGAAATCGAGGGATATCGGTGGCATCAGTGCCCTGCGGTTTCTGACACAGGTAGATGGGTGTAGTTTTATGGAAGCGGTCAGTCTGCTGCAGGAAGGAAATTATATCTGTATCCCGCAGGAAGTTCCGCCACCGGAGAGGAAACCGTTTGTGCTGCCGGAAAAGAACATGAACAACCGCAGGATTCTGCAATACCTGTCCGGGAGAGGCATCAGCGAGGCCGCCATCCGGTACTGCCTGAGATTGGGAATCCTCTATGAGAGCAGACCATATCATAACGCTGTGTTCGTTGGACGGGATGAAAACGGGAAAGCCCGGTATGCTTTTCTTCGAGGGATTTATGATAATGGGAAAAAATCCTTTAAGATTGAGCAGGAAGGAAGTGAAAAAGCGTATGCGTTTTGTGTGCCTCCCCAAAAGGATTCCAAGCGGGTAGCGGTTTATGAAGCCTGTATTGACGCACTGGCCCATCTGACGTTGGAGGGCGGCAGTCTGGATAAATACCGTCTGGAGCTTGGCGGGATCAGCGCCCCAAAAGAGGGGGAAGTGTACCGGGAGATGAAGAATCCGCCTGCGTTGGAGTATTTTCTATCAAAGCATCCGGAGATTGAAGAAATCGAGATCTGTACGGATAACGATTTTGCAGGGCGATGGGCATGTGCCAATCTAAAAAAAGCCTACGGAGCTGCCTATCGGATCATAGAGAACCTGCCACAGATCGAAGGGGCGGACTATGCGGATCTGGCGAAGATGAAAAAGGAAGAAAAGAAAAAGGTGCGTACAGCACCGGAGAGGTAGGTGATGCTGGTGGAACAGGAAGAAAACATGCAGATAGAACTGCTGACACCTTTGACAGCAGAATTTATTCCGGATGAAAGTGTTTGGGACGATCTGGAGGAAGATGATGGCGTGTGGGATCAGGATTCTGGCAGAATGCCATTGGATGGAGGCGATCTTGTGCAGTACAAGTATGCCATTCAGAAAATGGTGGATAAAGAAAATACATTTGGCAGCGTGGATGGAAAACCCTGCAATCTGATGCAGTATTTTGACGGCAATCCAGCCATAAAAGAAAAGGTGGAAAGTGCTGTAGTGTCTGTAAAAGAAGTAGACCATGTTTTGTATGGTTGTACGACACTCCAGTTAAATGATTATCTGGAGTCCCATGAGCTGACGAAACTGTGTGAATACATTACCGGCCAGTACAGTGACGGGTGGGGAGAAGGATTTGAGCAGAGAGACATTCGTGTGGATGGCGGGAATATAAATGTTCATTTCTGGCAGTGCAACAAAAATTTCCGTTTCCGGCAGGCATCGGAGATGGAAATCCAAAAACAGGATGGCAAGGGGGAAAAAGCGGTGCGCCGGCCGAAAATGAAACTGCTTGGGCATGATGGCAATATTTTTTCCATTATGGGAGATGCAAGAAGGCTCCTTGTGAGAAACGGGCAGAGCAAAGAAGCAGATGAGATGTCTCAGAGAGTGCAGAATTGTGGCAACTATTATCAGGCTCTTGGGATTATCAGCGAATATGTGGAAACGGAATTGAGTGTGCCGAGACAGGAGAAGGAAAAGCCGCATAAAAAACTGGAGAAAGGAGGAACCAGCCGATGAGTCAGAAGAAATATGAAATTACAGAGGCTGCGCACCCGAAGTACCCATGGCTGCACCGTATCCGTGCTATACGCCAGGTAAATGAACAGGTCAGTCCTGGAATGCTTGGAGGATATGTTCAGACAGAAGATAATCTGTCCCAGGAGGGAACCTGCTGGATCTATGATCAGGCGGTCTGCTGTGAAGAAGCTGCGGTTGCAGATGACGGTCGGATGTTTGATAGCGCCGTGGCACGGGGGAGTGCATTGGTGGGCGGCGATGCCAGAATGTTTGAGCGGGCAATGGCAGAGGGGAACAGCAGCTTTTTCAGTGGCGAACTGAAGGAGGATGCAAGGCTCGCCGGAAATGCGGTAGTCCAGCAGTCAGACAATGGCCAGTCCCCGCTGATTGGGGGAAAGAGCAATGTTTACGGGACCGTCTGCGGCGGGTTTGTTGTCAATGACAATATCTTTGAGGGAGAACATTACGTAAACCGCACGGAAGATATGTTCATTCTGAAGGAGGGAAAACGGGAAGTGCTGGTAAAACAGCGGAAACTGGAGCCGCCAGAGGAATACCGGAAGGGAAAAAATAAAAGAGAAGATAGAGAACGATAAAGGAAAGGATGATGCCTATGGAGAATAACCTGCAACTTGATAACCTGATGAAAGAAGGGACATTCCCGGTGGAGTCTGTCGGCGGTGACAGGTGGCGTATCCTGCATGGAGATACGCTGCAGCTTGTACAGGCGTTCCGTCCGGGAATTTTTGATGCCCTGATCACAGATCCGCCGTATGCTTCCGGTGGTACGAAGCAGAATGAGCGCAACCGTACCACCAACCAGAAGTACAGCAGCATGCGGGCAGAAAATGCCCTGCCCGATTTTGACGGGGATAACAAAGACCAGCGTTCCTGGACCCATTGGATGGCAGAGTGGCTGTATGATGCGAGAAAAGCGTGTAAGAAAGGCGCGCCCATCTGCCTGTTTATTGACTGGAGGCAGTATCCGTCCATCACCGATGCCCTGCAGTGGGCAGGCTGGATCTGGAGAGGGACTGCTGTGTGGGATAAGGGGAATTCCCGTCCGCAAAAGGGCCGCTTTCGTCAGCAGGCTGAATATATCGTGTGGGGGAGCAATGGTCCGATGCCTGTGAACCGTCCGGTATCCTGCTTACCCGGCGTTTTCCGTTATGGGAATCCGCAGAACCGCATCCATGTGACGGAGAAGCCCTTGCAGCTGATGAAAGATGTTATCCAGATCTGTGAGCCGGGAGGCCGCATCCTGGATCCGTTTGCCGGGGCAGGAACAACGATCCTTGCTGCAGTGGAAGAAGGATATGAGGCAGTGGGCATTGAAGTGACAGACGCTTATTATAAGCTTGGCACTGACCGTGTGCAGTTTGCCTTAAATGCAGCCGCTGGAGAGAATGACGGACAAAATGCGTGAGAGTGAAATGAATCCATATTATCGGGAGCGAAAAAGGGAACTGAATCACCAACTCTATGAAAGGGTGCAATCAGAGCTGGCGGTTTTCTATAAAGAAATGCTCAGAAGAACACCAGAGGAAATTTATGAATCAGCCCATGAGATTGTCGCCAGGTATGAGATTGCTGCCGCTTTTTCCGGCACGGATTATTCTCCAGCGAGTGTGAGGGCTTTGTTAAAATCCCCGAACCTGCTGGATGATATATATAAAGAATGGCAGGAGCATGGGAGCCTGCCGCCAGGAGGCTTGAAAGAGCTGATTGAGGAATTTCGGAAATACATGGTAAAGACAGAGCAGATATTGTCAGGACAGGAGCGGTAGGCATCCACATGGATGTCCTTTCCTTCTGATAGAAAAAGATAGGCATCCATGTGGATGCCGGAAAGGAGGCGCACAATGGAACAGGCGTTGGCTTATGTGTGCTGCCCTGCGGATGAGGGCAGGGCGAAAGTACAGAAATACTGCCGGAAGATTTATGAACTGGGCTATGTCCCTATCTGTCCGCAGTATGCATTTGCACCATTTTTGGATGATGGCGTAGCAGAGGAACAGCAGGATAAAACCAAGATGTCCCACCTGATCTTAAAGAGGTGCCGGATGGTGGTGGTCTGCGGGAAAGAGGTGTCTGGCACCATGAACAGTGAGATCAGCATGGCAGACAGGCTCCATATCATCTGCACGACACTGGATGGGCTGATAAAGATCAAGGAGGCAGAATGAACCGGGCAGAGTTTTATCAGATGATAGGAACCGGGATACGGAGATACCTGCCAATGGGCTATCAGGAGTATCAGGTTCATATCAAAGAAGCAGAGATCAGCGGAGAGAAGAATGCCCTGCTGGTCATGGAAAAGGAAGGAATAAAAAATATGCCAGTCATGAGTCTGGAAACCTATCTGGACAGAGTGAAGGGCGGTGAGGATGAGAAAGCGGTGCTGATCGATATAGCGGTGGATTATGCCAGGATGGTATCGATACAGCGCCGGAGTCAGCACCGTCAGATGGCACGGTGAATTATTAACCGATACAGCAAATCAGAATCACTGACTCTGACTGAGTGACTGAATCAGGCGGTGCGACTGGTTTGGCAAGCATAGCGTTTGGATATCCAAACGCACTTTGGGGAGAACCCCAAACCCCCGTGAACGAAAGGAGAATAAAAAGATGGGAATGATTGGTGTATTTGTAGGTGCTATGGTCGGCGGTTGTTTTGGAGTTGTTGTCACCTGCCTTGCGGTTGCAGCCAAAAAGGCGGATGAGGAGGATGGCATTTATGAGCCAGAGGGCAGGCAGGTGTCGGATACTGCCCTGCCGAAAACAGGTGGCAGGACAATCCGCTTTACGGATCCGAAAGGTATCCTATTGTTTACCATTCCCGATGGGGACTGTGTAACTCTTATGTATGGTGACGGAGAAACCGTGGCAGGCGTGTGCCGCTATCTGGATCAGGACCATGCCGAGATCAATGGCGTGAAGTGGCAGATGGCAGAATTTGCCCTCCAGATGCAGATACGGGGGATCGTGGTTTCTCCGGCCATGACTAAATGAACAGAAAGAAGGTGTGCCATGAAGAAAAAGATAATCGCAGGAATGATCGTAACCGGCCTTGTGGCTGGTTTTATTTTTTGGAAAAAGGAGGCACATAATTGGCAGTAGGGCAGGAAAGAAATGTAATCTATTATCCAATCCGTGAAGATATGGCGCGCAGGGCGAAAGAGATGAATAGTTTTTCCGGCTATCATGAAGGAACTGCCACAGCAGAATACCAAAGATGCGTGGATCAGGCGGTGGAGATCGCAAACCGCCAGAAAGAAAAAGTAGATCCCATTTACCATGGGAAGATCGATGCACTGGTAGATACCTATGCCCGAAAGCTGGCAGACAACATGAACCAGAGATTTGAAATCGATGCCCGTGTGCCATCTGTTATGATTGCCGGGCCTGCGAATTTCCCAACGGGAAAAAAAGAAAAGCAGAATATCGCCAGGGGTAAAAATATGGAAGAATGGCGGCAGGTGCAGGGGCTTCTGGATAAGATCAAAGGTACGGGGATGGGAGGGATCAGTGCAGACCATCCCCATGCGGTCATGCAGCTGGAACAAAAGCTGAAGGGGCTGGAGCAATCCCAACAGACCATGAAAGAGGTAAATGCATATTACCGAAAGCATAAGACACTGGATGGATGTCCGGCACTTAGTGCGGTGGAGATAGAAAAACTCAAGGTATCCATGGCACAGCCCTGGCATTTGGAAGATAAGCCGTTTGCCTCTTATGCGCTGTCAAATAACAGTGCAGAGATTCGGCGCATCAGATCACGCATTGCAGAGCTGAAAGAATATGCGGAGGTAGGATTTCAGGGATGGGATTTTGCCGGAGGAAAGGCCGTGGCAAATCAGGAAATGAACCGTCTGCAGCTTTTCTTTGAAGAAAAACCGCCCGCCCAAGAACGGCAGATACTTCGCCAGAATGGATTTAAGTGGGCGCCGAGTGTCAGCGCATGGCAGAGACAGTTAAATCATCAGGCAATCTCAGCCGCTGGCAGGATCGATTTTATCAGGCCGCTCTCAGGAGAGCATCCCCGCGACCTGCAGCCGAAAGCCAAGCAGAGTCCGGGCAGAGACGAGACGGTGCGGTAATACAGCAGATAGAGAGAAGAATGGGGTGAAGATTATAAATGGGTTTAAATAAAAGACAGACCGGGCGGTTCATGGGAAACGAAGTTATTTTCATTCCGCCCGGAATTTAATTTGGAAAGAAGGTGTGCTATGAAAAAGAAAGTGATTGCAGGAACCATCGTTGTATCGCTGCTTGCTGCCCTCATAATTCTGAAGAAGAAAGGGGAAATGTAAGTGGAAGATGCAAAAAAGAATCACATTGCAGAATTTGTAAGGAAACCTATCAACATGGAGGATTTAAAAGAACACTACTATGGGAGTTCCCGTTACGGTTTTGAAGTGGAAAAAATCGCAGAGCTTTCCAGGGAGCAGTTCGAAAAATTTTCTGGTGAACTGTATGGGTATTATCGGTTTCTATATGACAACCGTGACGCCATGTATATGGCTCCGGGAGACAGGAGGATGCACTGCATCCTTGTAACAACCTCCGGGTACAGGGAAGGCATCCTGATAGAAGCGGAAGGATATGCATATCCGAGATATGCCGCATTTGTGCCGGACTGCCGGAGAATCGATCTTGAAGGAAAAGAGGTGCTGGCACAGGCAGACTTGTCCTAAAATCTGCCAATGGAGTATTGGCGGGAGGCCGAAGTGAAAAAGAAAAATGAAAGAACGGAAAGCAGGTGAAAGGATGAGAAAACGAAATCATGTGATACCCATCCGCCTCAATGCAAAGGAGCTGCGCCTGCTGGATGAGCAGGTAAAGCGGAGCGGGCTGTCCAGGGAAGAATTCCTCCGTTCACTGATCGTGGGGGCAGAGGTGCGGGCAAAACCCTGTGAGCATCATGCGGATCTGCTTCGGAAGGTGGCAGGGCTGTGCAACAATGCCAACCAGCTGGCCCATGTGGCAAATGCTACCGGCCGTGCGGAAACAGAGAGTGTCCGGGAAATGCTGCGGATTTCCAAAGAAGTATGGCAGATCGTGAAAGAGGAATGGTAATGTCTTATGGCATATACCAGCATCATACCTGTCCACCGTCTGGATAATTCTATCAACTATATCAAAGATAAGGAAAAGACCACAAAGCCTGCGGCCTCGGCCGGATCACTGGAGGAAGCCATCGATTATGCCCTGAACCGGGATAAGACAGAAACTATGGTATTTGAAGATGCCATCGGCTGTACTCGTGAGGATGCGTTTGCGGATATGTTTGCAACCAAGCGCAGGTTCCACAAAATGGATGGCGTCCAAGGATATCATCTGATACAGAGTTTTGCGGCCGGGGAGGTATCTCCGGAACTTGCACATCTGATCGGGATGGAACTGGCAGAGCAGCTTCTGAAAGGGAAGTATGAGGTCGTGGTTACCACGCATCTGAATACCAGCCATTACCATAACCATCTGGTGTTTAATTCTGTCAGCATGGAAGATGGCAGGAAATACCACAGCAACAGCCGGAGCTATTATGAGGATGTGCGGAGGATATCCGATGGATTGTGTAAAAAATACGGCCTGTCCATTATCCAGCCGGGAGGCGGAAAGGGGAAACCTTACGCCCAATGGCAGGCAGAGCAGGAAGGAAAGCCAACCTGGAGAACCGCCATCCGTATGGATATTAAAGAAACTGTGGCGGAGAGCTTCAGCTGGCGGCAGTTTATCAGCATGATGGAGAAGAAGGGATATTCCTTTAAATTGAACCGGAAATATATTGCCCTGTGCGCTCCGGGCATGGAGCGGTATGTGAGGCTGAAAAGCCTTGGAAAAAATTACACCGAGGAAGCCATTCGGGGATGGATCTTACAGCCCAAGCTTCCAAAAGGGCAACAGGCTGGAAAAGGGAATCCCGCAAAGCGGAAAAAACTTCATGGGCTGCAGGCTCTTTATTATTCTTATCTTTACCAGATGGGGGTTCTCAAGCGGAAACCAAAGCGTATCCCTTATGTGGTGCGGCAGGATATCCGGCGATTGGATGAACGGATCGCACAGATGGAATTTCTGCAGAAACATGGGATCACGACCAGGGAAGAATTAGAAAGTTACCGGAAACCGTTAGAACAGCAGGTGCTGGCCCTTACGAAAGAACGCCATCGTCTGTACCGGGCAGAGCCGGAGTCTGTGCGGATCCAGGAGATTACAGACACGCTGAAGCCATTGCGGAAAGATATCCGCATGTGTGTAAAGATCGAGCAGCACTCGCTGGAGATCGAGCAGAGGATGAGGGAACTGGAGCAGCAATTGGAACATGAAAAACAAGAATCCTGCGAACAGGCAGGAAAAGAACATCAGGAACAGAAAGAGGGGAGGTGAGAGCTATGAATTTGGGTGGAGATGCGGCAGACCAGGTCGTCCGTTATTCGTTGGAAGGGATTGATTATAGCCTGCGCTTATCCGGTACGCTTGCAAAAAATCTTGCTGTATTTTTTGCGGCGGTACTAAAGGACCAGAAGAAAACCTATGGCAAGACTCGCATGGTGCGGATGTTAAAGGAGAACCGCCCGCTGAAATTTTTTACGGTGCCGTCTGACCGTTTAAAAGAATTTGCCCGTGAGGGAAAGAAAAGAGGTTTGTTATATGTTGTCATCCGTGACAAAAAGAATCCGGATCAGTGCGAAATCATGGTATTTGCGGATGATGCCGCCAAAGTCAACCGAGTCATGGATAAGATGAATCTTGACTTCTTAAAATCTGAAAGCGGAGAAGCTGTTCAGGAAGTGGCAATGGAAGCAGAGCAGAATCAGGAAATGCCAGAGGCCCCGACTGAGACAGTGGAGATGCCGGAGGGCGAGATCCAGTTTGAACTTGGGGATATGGAGCAGGACTTTGGGTTTGAGGAACCAGTGCCGGAACCGGAAAATTTTATGCAGGCGCAGGAAGAAAGGAATCCGTCCGAACCTTCCTCGCGCAGCAAAGATATTTCTACCGGGCAGGAAAAGTCTGAACAGGATCTATTGAATGTGCCGGAAAAGACAGAGGGAAAGGAGAAACCGTCTGTCCGTGCAGAACTGGATCAGATCAAGCAGGAAAAACAGGAGTCTGCGAAAAAGAAAGAAAACAGCAAAAGCCGAAGCCAGAACCGCTCGGCTGGCAGGAAAAAGAGAAAAAAAGCAAAAACGAAGGGAAGGTGATATAAATGGATTTATCGAAATTTTTATCGGGAGGGGAGCAGCCTGTAGCAGAGGAACAGCCCCGTATGAGCAAAGAGGAATATGCTGCCTTAAAAAAGCAGGAGCGTGAAGAAGTATGGGCGGAGATTGATACCAAAGCCCAGGACGTGTTTAAGGATGGAGATTCCTTAAAAGGCTTCCTTGATTTTATGGCACAGTGCAAGCCGCAGAAAACGCCAAACCTGCTTCTGCTCTACAGTCAGAATCCGGAGATCCGGCAGGTCATGACATTTGAGAAAGTGAAAGAGGAAGGATATTCTCTGCGGGCAGGCGTGCATGGATACCGCTTTTTAATTACACAGGATTATGAAAAAGACGGGATCACTATGCAGGGGACGAATGTCGGAAAGGCGTATGACGTCAGCCAGATCCGCATGAAGCCGCCAGTCCCGCCGGAGCCAAAGGATATGGAAACCCTCATGGGAGCGCTTTTGACAAATCCGGATGTTCCGATCCGTATTGCGGATAATCTGCCGGAAGGGGTGCAGGCGCAGTATATCCCAAGACAGCGCACCATTTATGTGAGAAATGGCATGAGTGAAGTAACAACATTTCATGCCATCAACCGGGAACTGGCCTGCGCCGCCATGGATGCCCACGATGGCAGCTATGCCCGTCAGAAGGTATCGCCCAAAGCGTTCTGTACAGCTTATGTAGTTGCACAGAAATACGGCGTGGATACTTCCGGCTTCAATTTTAATAAGGTATGTGAGATGCAGGGCAACGGTGATAAGGATCCAAAGGAGCTTCGCGCCTTTATCGGGGATATCCGTAATGCCGCTTATGGCATCAGCAATCATTTGAACCGCAACCTTGGAGAGCAGGAACAGGAATTTGTTGCAGATGAGTTTGCTGTTTCTGATGGAAAAGTAAAATCCGGGAAGGAGAAAAAACAGCCGGAACGCTGATAAACAGGTACTTTGCGGATGGAAAAAGGGCATTCGGAAAAGTGTTTTTTTTCTGGAAAAGTAAGTAGCTTTCTGCTGATGGGTGTGGTATGTTGTGGTCAGGAAGAACAGAAAAAGGAGGCCGGAGGATGGAAAAGAGACGATGTGTAAAAACAGATGAGATTACCGTCAATATGCTGGTGCATGCACTGCGGGATGTGTTCCGGGAAGAAAAAGAAGCGGGCGCATCCACAAAAGAGACGGGGGATCTTATCCTGCGGCTGGCCGGCCACAAGGATAAGAAGCTCTATCTGACAGAAGGAGAACATAAAAAAGCGGTACAGGCTTTAAATGGGCTCAGAGATACTTATATTGAAAATGGAAGATATACCGATGGGATCGATACGGTTTTAATGCGTATCATGAACGCAAGGTACAGGACCTATCGGACACGGTAACAGACAGGCGGGATGCCTGTCTTTTTTGATCGGAAAGGAGGAATGCCATGAATGAATGGGAAAGACTGAGCAGGCAGGCGCAAGGCATTAAGCAGAGGTATCCCAAAGGGACAAAAGTCCGCCTGGGCTGCATGGATGGAGAAAAGGGAATGCCGTCCGGACTTTTAGGGACGGTATCTTTTGTGGATGACATCGGCCAGATCCATGTGAATTGGGAAAATGGGAGGTCACTGGCATTAAATACGGAAGTGGATAGTTTCCAGGTGGTAAGCCGGCCAAAGAAAGAGCGGGGTGAACCTTCCCGGTAAGTAAAAGCGGCAAGTCAGAGTGGATCATCTGGCTTGCCGCTTTGCCATTTGTGTGGTGGGCAGGGGCGCTTCTTGCAGATGCCATCTCACCAGGACAGAATCTGTTTGAAATTCTGGAGGCGCTTACGGAAAAGATGGAGCATCCGTTATCGCTTCATTATACAGAATATACTCTGAAGTCCATCCTGATCTGCACCCTGCTGTATGCCTTTGGCATTGGCATCTATTATGCGAACCGAAGGAACTACCGTAGGGGAGAGGAACATGGATCGGCAAAATGGGGAGACGCCGCACGGCTGTGTAAAAAGTACCAGGAGAAACCCTATTCCAACAATGTCCTGTTTACGCAGAACTTCCGCATGGGGCTTGACTGTTACCGTCACAAAAGGAACTTGAACGTCCTTGTCGTGGGCGGCAGCGGAGCGGGGAAATCGAGGACATACGCTTTGCCGAATATCCTCCAGGGAAACTGCTCCATGGTAATCACGGATCCTAAAGGGGAACTTCTTCGGAAAACGGGTGGATTTCTGGAAAAAGCCGGATATGAGGTGCGGGTATTTGACCTGATCAATCCGGATACCTCTTTCGGTTATAATCCGTTTGAATATGTGAAGGATGATAAGGATGTGCTGAAGCTCATCACAAACCTGATCCGGAACACGACGCCAAAGGGGGCGCAGTCCTCGGATCCATTTTGGGAGAAAAGTGAAACAGCGCTTCTACAGGCACTCATGCTGTACCTTCTGCATGAAGCACCGCCGGAGGAACAGAACTTTGCCATGATCATGGAGATGCTGGCGTCTGCCCAGGTGAAGGAAGATGACGAAGATTACGAGTCACCGCTGGATATCCTGTTTGAGCGGTTGGAGATGCGGGATCCGGAAAACATTGCCGTAAAGCAATATCATATTTACAAACAGGCTGCAGGAAAGACCGCAAAGTCTATCCTGATTTCCGTAGGTGTCCGGCTGGCAGCGTTCAACCTGCCTCAGATCGCAAATTTAACTTGCCATGATGAACTGGATCTTGCCAGCATGGGAGAAAAAAAGGTAGCACTTTTCTGCTGTATCCCGGATGCGGATACATCCCTTAATTATCTGGTGGGTATGATCTATACCCAACTTTTCCAAACACTTTATTATGTGGCCGACCGCAAATATGGGGGCAGGCTGCCAATCCCGGTAAACTGCATCATGGACGAATGGCCGAACGTAGCCCTGCCCGATGATTTCGAGAAAATTTTGAGTACCTGCCGGTCACGCTCGATTTTCTGCAGCATTATCGTGCAGAATATGAGCCAGATCAAAGCGCTTTTCAAAGACTCTTGGGAAAGTCTGGTGGGGAACTGCGATGAGCTGTTATACCTGGGCGGCAATGAAAAAGAAACGCATAAATACATCTCGGAGCTGCTTGGAAAAGAAACCATCGATACCAACACATATGGACAGACAAAGGGACGGTCTGGAAGTTATTCTACAAACTTCCAGCAAAGCGGAAGGGAGCTTCTCATGCCGGATGAAGTGCGTATGCTGGACAACCAGTATGCCCTTTTATTTGTCCGTGGGGAACGCGCCATGAAAGATAAAAAATATGATTTGATGAAACACCCGAATATCAGGCTGACAGAGGACGGAGGGGCAGAAGCGTACAATTATGCGAAAGCGCCGCTGGCCCATGACACCTTTGCGTTTGATGCGGGCAGATATGAAGATTATGAGCTGCTCTCTGATGAGGACATCATCGGAGGGCAGTTCCTTTTTTAAGAATGGAGGGATGCCGATGAAATGCAATTTATTGAACCAGATGAAACTGAAAAAGGGCTGCATGGAGGAAACTGGCAGACAGGAGGCCAAAAAAGAAACCTCATCCATGCCGATGAGCAGGGTGCAGAAGAAGCTGTTTGCTGTTTATTCTGTGCTGATGTTTATCGGAAATGTGTGTACGACTTACGCTTATGCGGCAGGGGATCCCCTGTCGGTTGTCAACAACCTGTCGACTTTCATTTTCTCCCTGATCCGGGCTATCGGCCTGATCCTGTTGGGCTTTGGTATCGTGCAGGTGGGCCTCAGCCTTAAGAGCCATGATCCGAGCCAGAGGGCAAACGGGTTTTTGACACTGGCAGGCGGTATCATCATTACCTTCGCAAAGGAAATCCTTGACCTGATTATGGCGTAAGGGATGCCAGCGGGCGGGCAGGAACACTGTCCGCCCTTTATCACACGAAGGAGGTGAGATAGGAAATGGAAAGCGATAACTGGATCGTGCAGAACCTGCAATCTGCATTAAATACATGGAATGACAAATTAAATGAAATCTGGACACTGCTGACACAGGATACACAGTCTTTTAAGGGCGGGGCAATCTGGAGCGTGATGACAAATATCAATGGTGCCTTAAAAGCCATAGCCCTGGGGCTTTTGGTTCTGTTTTTTGCTATGGGGATCATCAAGACCTGCGGCAGTTTTACGGAGATGAAAAAGCCGGAGCATGTGCTGAAAGCATTCATCCGTTTTGCGCTAGCACAGGGAGCCGTGGTATATGGCATGGACCTCATGAAAGCACTCTTTTCTATCATACAGGGCATTGTCACAACGATTTTAGCCAATGCGAGCATGTCCGGCGGGACAGTGTCCCAACTGCCAGCGGAGATCGTGGAAAAGGTGGAATCCGTAGGCATGCTGGATTCTATCCCGCTGTGGATCGTAACGCTGCTTGGCAGTCTGCTGATTACGGTATTGTCTTTTATTATGATCCTGACTGTTTATGGGCGGATGTTCAAGCTGTATATGTATACCGCCATTGCACCCATCCCCCTTTCAACTTTTGCAGGGGAGCCGTCCCAATCGGTAGGAAAGAATTTTATCCGTTCCTATGCGGGCGTGTGTCTGGAGGGTGCGATCATCGCACTGGCCTGCATCATTTTTTCAGTGTTCACATCCAGTATGCCGGCCGTGTCGGATACCAGCCTGTCGGCCGTGACGATTGTCTGGAATTATGTGGGAGAGCTGGTATTTAATTTGCTGATCCTTGTAGGAGCGGTCAAAGCATCTGACCGGATCGTTAAGGAGATCATGGGATTATAGGAGGATATAGAAATGGATGAAGTAAAAACATTGGGATTTGACTGGGAGTTCGGGCATGAGGAACTGGCGCTTGAAGTGGCGTCCTATGCAAACAACGGGTGCCTCTATATCGGGCTTTATAGCAAAACAGAAGAAGGATTCGAACAATTCGGGGATCTGACAGTGAACCTGCCTATGAGCAGCATGATCCCGCCCGAACCAAATGAGGCATACATCGACAATTTTTCAAGCAAAGAGAAGCTGAGATTTATTAAAGCGCATAAATTGGGTGACATCCTGCCGGAAGTAGGATTTTCCGGTTACTGTACCTATGCAAAGGTGGCGTTTGACATGGAGAGATTAAGAGACTTTGATCCGAAAGGCGTAGAGGAATATCTCCAGAGAAGAAAAGAGCAGGATGCCCCGGAGAAAGAAACGAAACCGAAGAAAAGAAAACATGAGCAGAAAGAAAGGTAGGGACAAATATGGAAGTGAAAATGAATAAGGAGATCCGGGACTATCAGGAATCCATGTTTTTTGGACTCAATTTCCGGCAGTGTGCGTTTTCTGTGCTGGCGATCCTTGCGGCGGTAGCCATTTATTTTGGGACGAAAGGGCGCCTGCCCGATGAGATCCAGGGATGGCTGTGCATGCTTGGGGCAGCCCCGTTTGCTGCCTGTGGATTTTTCAAATATCACGGAATGACAGCAGAACAGTTTCTATGGGCATTTATAAAATCTGAAATTCTGTACCCGAAAAAGCTGAGTTTCAAGCCGGAAAATCTCTACTATTCCTGCATGGAAGAAAGCATCCTTGCAGGGGAGCGTACCGGAGGTGACGGGACGGCTGTCACCCGGAAAAAGGAGAACGTGGAAAAAAAGAAAAGAGTGAAGAAGAAAAAAGGAAGGAGGGATGCCTTTGATTAAAACACTGAGCCAGGCATTAAAAATGGATAAGGAGCGGTTTCGGGTTCCAAAGTCTGTCCAGCAGGCGGTTCCGATCCGCAGGATCTGGCCGGACGGTATCTTCCAGGTGGGAAATAAATATTCAAAATCATTCCGGTTTACGGATATCAATTATGCGATCGCAAGCAAAGCGGATAAGACAGAGATGTTCCTTGATTATTCGGAACTTTTGAATGCACTGGATTCCGGTTCGTCCGCCAAGATCACGCTGAACAACCGCAGGATCAACAAAGAAGAATTTGAACATTCCCTGCTGATCCCGATGAAAGGGGACGGGCTGGACCATTACCGCCAGGAATATAACGACATGCTGCTGTCCAAAGTCAGCGGCACCAGCAACAGTATCTACCAGGAGCGGTATCTTACCATCAGCATCCATAAAAAGAACGTGGATGAAGCCCGGACATACTTTGCGCGTGTGGGAACGGACATCGTCACCCATTTGGCAAAGCTGTCCTCGGTAGCGGAAGAACTGGATGCGGGGGAGCGGCTCCAGCTGTTCCGTGATTTCTTTAAAACGGATGAGCCGTCTGCCATTCCTTTTGACTTAAAAGCCTTTGCAAAGAAGGGGCATAGTTTTAAGGACTGGATCTGCCCGGAGAGCATGGAGTTTCGCAGCGACCATTTCCGGATCAATGGAAGGTATGGGCGTGTGCTGTATATGCAGGATTACGCCAGCTATGTAAAAGATGACATGGTTTCAGAACTGTGTGATCTCAGCCGGGACCTGATGCTGTCTATTGATATTTTGCCAGTGCCGACCGATGAAGCGGTGCGTGAGATCCAGAACAAACTGCTTGGGGTGGAGACCAACGTGACAAACTGGCAGAGGCGGCAGAATGCGAACAATAACTTTTCTGCAGTGGTTCCTTACGATATGGAGCTTCAGAGAAAAGAGACAAAAGAAATGCTGGAGGATTTGACGACCAGGGACCAGCGCATGATGTTCGGGCTTCTGACAATGGTACACATGGCAGAAACCAAAGAACAGCTGGACTCGGATACGGAGACGCTTCTGTCTGTGGCAAGAAAGCATCTCTGCCAGCTCTCGACTTTGAAATGGCAGCAAGCAGACGGGCTGGATACGGTGCTTCCGTATGGGCTTAGAAAGATCAATGCACTGCGTACCCTGACGACAGAGTCCACAGCGGTTTTGATCCCATTCCATACACAGGAGATCATGCAGCCGGGTGGTATTTATTATGGGCAGAATGCGGTTAGTAAGAATATGCTGGTGGCAGACCGCAGAAGGCTGTTAAACGGCAACTCGTTCCGTTTGGGTGTCAGCGGATCAGGAAAGAGTTTTTCAGCAAAAGAGGAAATCGTGGATCTGGCATTATCCACAGAGGACGATATTTTGATCTTGGATCCGGAGTCGGAATTTGGTCCCCTTGTGGAAGCGTTAAATGGCGAGGTCATTAAGATCTCAGCCACATCGGATACGCACTTAAATGCCATGGACATGGATTCTGCCTACGGAAATGATAAGAATCCGCTGATCGAGAAATCGGAATTCATCCTGTCCTTATTTGAACAGCTGGTGGGCGCAGGTAACCTTTCAGCCAAGGAGAAATCCATCCTCGACCGCTGTACGGCAGATGTTTACCGGGATTATATCCGCAGCGGATACCAGATGCAGGTGCCGACATTAAAGGACCTTTACCGCCAGCTGATGCTCCAGCCGGAGGAAGAAGCCAGAGGGCTGGCATTGTCCTCGGAGTTATTCATCAACGGAAGTTTGAACACCTTTGCACAGCCGACCAATGTCAATACCAAGAGCAGGATCATTGCTTACGACATCCGGGAACTTGGAGAACAGCTGATGCCCCTTGGCATGCTGGTCACCCTGGACTCCATTTTTAACCGTGTGATCCAGAACTGGAAGATGGGAAAGACAACCTGGATCTTTGCGGATGAATTTTATCTGCTTTTCCGGTATGAGTACAGTGCCGACTTTTTCTATCGCCTGTATAAAAGGATCCGGAAGTATTCCGGCTTTGTGACGGGCCTGACGCAGAATGTGGAGGAACTCTTAAAATCGGATACCGCAAGGCTGATGTTGGCAAACAGTGAGTTTTTGATCCTCTTGAATCAGGCAACGACTGACAGGGATGAACTGGCGAACCTTCTGAATATTTCTGATAACCAGTTATCGTATATCACAAACGTGGGCGCCGGCCATGGCCTGATCCGCTGTTCCGGCAATATCGTGCCATTCGAGAACAGTTTCCCGAAAAATACAGCGCTATACCGTTTGATGACGACCAAACCGGGGGAGGCACAGGGCTTGAACTAGTTAAAAAACATAAGGCATTGATGCCGGGAAGGAGGAAGTATGGAGCAACAGGAAACAGCCAGCATCCGGTTTTATACAGCCGGATGTATGGAATTTGAAAACTATTCGGAGTGTTATGAGGATTTGACACTGGCACAGGCAGTGGATATATACAAAAAAATACGGAAACGGAATGCCTGCAACATCCCCGGTATCGGGTTTGAGCTGCAGGATCCTGCAATACCGGATTATTCCGGGATGCACTGGCCGCTTTTAGTAGCAGATCAGATTGATAAGGAATCCATTGAACTGATCCCTGCCTATGCGAACCATCCGCTGGTACAAAATGCGGTCAAGGAACTGGAAGGATATCTGCCGAAACTCCAGAAAGGGACAAAGCACAAAAACACTCCGGAACGGTGAGCGGTTCCAGGATATTCGGATGGGAGGTGAGATATGAAGGATATCAAAACAAGAGAGCATGACCGAAAACCGAAGATCATGGAAAAGGCTTCCCGTATGCCAAAAGAGCTGGCAAAGGAGGCAGGGCTTGCAGCAAAGGAAAAATCTCTCCAAGGATCCAGAGTATCCGATACGGTGGACCAGCCGGATTCTCCAGCCGGGTATGCTGGTGATAAAGTGGAAACTGTATTAAAAAGAGGCACCAGGGAAACCGGCTGGACAGCCGCAAAGGTTTCTTATACGGCCGGGAAACAGACTGCCAAAAAGACCTATCAAAATCTGCAAAAACGTGCTGGTGCAGAAAGAGACAGGAAAGAGCCTCATTCCGGGCAGCCGTCCGAGGGTGCTGTGGAAAAGGGGCGGGCACTCGCAAAAGAAAGAGCCGGGAAAGATGCGGCGAAGAAAAAAGCACAGAAACAGGCGTTGGAACAGCAGGCAGAGAAAACTGCAGCGGTACAGAACTCAGGCAGAACGGGCAGAGACCGGATGATCCGTACCAGGGAAAACGTCAGACGCACCGTGCGGGAGCAGGCATCCAGGCAGCCTCCCAAGGCAAAGTCAGCAGAAAGGCTATCAGTGAAAAAAGCACCCCGGATCATAAAGTCCCAAAAAGAACCAGGGAATACAGTGCAAAAGATATCATCTGCACAGAAAAAGGCTCAGGCGGCCAAGGCTGCAAAGCGGACTGCTATCCATAATATGCAGCAGAGTACAAGACGGGCAGAGCAGACAGCATCCGCAGTGGTACGGTTCAAACGCGCGGTGGAGGCTGCAGTCAAAGCCGTCCGAAATGGGCTTGTCGCATTGGCGGCCGGAGCCGGCTCCATGTTCATTGTTCTGATCTTGATTGTTGGTGTCATTGGCGGTGTCTTTGCCTACAGTTCCTCGCAGAACAGCAGTGCATCTTTAAGTGAGCAGGTGCTGGCTTACACAGCAACGATCCAGAAATATGCCAGCCAATATGGTATCCCTGAATATGTCCCCGTGATCCAGGCGATCATGATGCAGGAATCCGGAGGAAATGGAACGGATCCGATGCAGTCCAGCGAATGTCCTTATAATACACGCTACCCTAACAGTCCCGGAGCCATTACGGATCCGGAATATTCCATAGAGGTGGGCGTGCAGTATTATGCAGACTGCGTCCGGGAGGCCGGATGCACCAGCCCGCAGGATATGGACAAGCTGAAATTGTCGCTGCAGGGATATAACTATGGAAACGGGTACATATCGTGGGCTGTGAGCAATTATGGAAGATACAGTGAAGCCAATGCACTGCTGTTTTCCCAACAGCAGGCAGCTTCCCATGGATGGGCAAGGTACGGGGATCCGGAGTATGTCCCCCATGTGCTTCGCTATTATTCCGGGGGAAATCCGTTTGCAGCCCTGTTCGGAAATGAGCAGATCGTATCTGTGGCACTGACGCAGTTAGGGAATGTGGGCGGAGACAAGTTCTGGTCATGGTATGGATTTGACAGCCATGTCAGCTGGTGCGCCTGTTTCGTTTCATGGTGTGCGGACCAGAGCGGATTGATAGAGAGCGGAGCGGTGCCGAGATTTTCCCTTTGCACAGACGGTGTAGATTGGTTTCAGGGGAAAGGAAAATGGCAGGCCCGTGGAAGTACACCGACTGCCGGGATGATTATTTTCTTTGATTGGGATGGAGATGGAAAGTCCGACCATGTAGGTATCGTGGAAAAAAGCGAAGGCGGCAGAGTCTATACGGTGGAAGGGAATTCCGGAAATGCGGTAAAGCAGAACAACTATGATCTTAATTATTCCTGTATCATGGGGTATGGTGTGGTGTCATATTAAGTGGCAATATATAGGAAAGAAGTATAAACAAAGGGAGATGTGGCGTCCTGTGGCAATAGCAGGATGCCATGTTTCCGCAATTTGTTCTTGCTATTTATATAGTAAAAGAAACTCTAAAGCAGAAGATTAGTTCTTTTTTGGAGATATCCATTAATCAATCTGAATTTGCGGTTGCTGAAATCAAAACTACCTAATTGATACAATTTAATGAGCATGAACACTCAAAAATAATGTAATTTCAGGCTTTCGGTGAAATATGAACCACCGGAGCTATTTTTTTGCTTTGAACCGGGTGCAGGTGAACACGGGGGTGTGCAAATTATGCACACCCTTGCACACCCCTCAAAAGCAAAATTAAAAGATGCACACGGTGCAAATAGGGCTGTAATGTCCACACGATGACAGACTAACAAACTTATCAATTTAGACCAATAAAGTTATCTTCCATGACAACGAATAATAAGAAATCTATGGTAACATCCTACCCGTAGTGGTAAATTGTTCTACAGGAAAGGGTGCGAAACATGGAAAATGAAGTATACGAAAAAGACTATGGAGAGGAATTCCGGGAAAGGGCTGATAAGGCAGAAAGAAAGGATTTTTTGGACACATTGAAAGACATCGGATTCTTTCAGGCATACAAAGAAGAAATGGACAAAATCCCAAAGCGTGTGGTTCCAAAGGAGAAAGCAGATTATGAATATCTGCTTACCGAATGTGACGCCTATGTGAGACAGTTCGGAGGGAAAATCCGGGGCGAGGTGGATTATCAGAAATGGCAGGCTGCCATTGATCTATACCTGGAGCATTTTGAGTTCTGTGACCGGGAGGCACTGACGCTGCTAAAAGAGATTGCAGAGCGGGCGGAGAACGTGACGTTTTCGATGAAAGATGGGCTGCTTCGGATGTCGGTGTTCATTGGATATTTTGATGAGGTGTATTAAAGAGAAAGTGTATTAAAGAGAAATTATATTAGGGTGTGAAGGCATCTGTCGGCTGGACTGACGGATGCTTTTTTCTCACAGATATGGTATGCTGTTAGCAGTATATCAGCTTGGAGGTATGGAACTATGGGCGATCAGCAGAATACGTTGACGTATGAAATTATCAAAGCGGCTGTTGCCGGGGAAAGGTGGGCAACAGAACAGATTCTTAAGCATTATGATGATTATATGACGGAGCTTGCCACAGTGAAGGAGAAGCAACCGGATGGCAGCGTGAAGTGTTATGTGGATGAAGATTTGAAACAGGCAATAGCGTTGAATCTGCTGGAGGAGATACCGAACTTTCCTTTGGAGGAAGCGGAGAGGGTAGTGAAAGGAGATGTAGGATTGGAATAGGCTCTTAGTTGAGTAAGGCGGCGTATGTTGAAATAGTCCGTTCTTGTGACACGAAATCAAGTAGAAAAGATATGAAAATTTGAGTTTAAAATACAATATATAGTATTTTCAGGGAATATATATTTTAACAAAACTAAAGACAAAAAGCGCGGAAATTTAGGAAATCCGAAAGGATGAGGGGGTGCGAAAGCGGTCCATGCTCTATGCCAAGACAGCAGATTCGTTTGCTGGACAGCATTGATTTTCTAAAGCTTCCGGGCTATTTTTTTAAAGAATGAATGTATGTTTTATTGAAATTCGGAAAGCAGATATGTTTCTGGAGTGGGGATGGAGATATGAGAAAAAGTTGAATAATAGGGTTATGCGAAAATGTATCGAACAATTCGGCAAAAATAGGTCTGTTTTTCTGGAAGAAATGAAGAACGACTTTTATAAGGGATAGTGGGAATAAGAAAGGCTTTATTTTGACTTTTTGGAATAAGAAAGATGTTATATTATATACCTTTTCATAAATGCAAAAGTGTGCAAAAGGGGAATTTACCGATGGATATTCTTTGTGTAAAATAGGATTGAAAAATTTTTTTAAAAACTTAAATCCTTTTCGGGGGGTCAGTTGTATATAAAGTGTAAGACGTTTTACAGAGAGGCGGTGACATGACATCGAAGATTTTATTTTGATTAAAAAGATACAGGCGGGTGATACGGGAGCTTTTGATACATTAGTCCGTAAATATTACCGATCTATCTATCAGTTTTGTTATCGCCGCTTAAATGGAGATGCAGATACTGCAGCTGACATTACGCAGGATGTTTTTTTGAAATTGTTGGAGAATATCCAGGCGGTTCGTATGTTGGGAAAATTTCAAAATTATCTTCTTACGATTGCGGTTAACACCTGTAACAATTATTTCAAAAAAGAAAAACCCGCATGTGTAGATTTAGAAACTTTGGAAATGGTTGATGAGACAGATAGTTCTTTAGAAAAAGTAATACGGAAGGAAAGTCGAAATGCCGTTAGGAGAGCAGTCAATGAATTGCCGGATTATCAAAAAGAGGTCATTATATTGCGTTTTTATTATGACCTTAAAATAAAAGAGATTGCAGCTATTACAAATGCGAACGTTCCGACAGTTAAATCCCGGTTACAGCAAGGTCTGAAGAAGTTACAACGATATTTGGCTGATTTTAAAGGAGGCGATACTGTATGAGCAAAAAAATAGACGATTTGCAGCAATGGGTACAGGATTATGAAGTTCCAGAAGAACCTGAAAATAGAATGGAAAAGTTAATTTCTATGGGGAAAAGCTACATGGAAGGTCCGGAGTTTAATAAGAACTCTCTGCGAAATGTTTTCTTGAGCCAATTACAATATCTTCCGTTTTCTTTTTGGATTGTCCAGATAGGATTCCTTATGGCAGTGGTAGCAGCGGTTTGCTTATTAGGACATTTCAAGGTCCAGCTTTATTATCCGCTCACTGTTTTAGCAATTACAATTCCTTTTATTGTACTGTTAGGGGTGAAGCAGATTTCCAAAAGTAATACTTATGATATGTGGGAGATCGAACAGTCAAGCCGGTGTCAATTAGTAAAATTGGTGGCTTGCCGAATGATGATTGTTGGGTTGTTTGATTTGTTCTTCGTAACAGGTGTATTGGTTTTAATGAGTTATTATTATCAGAACCCCATCATCGGAATGATTTTGTACGGAATAGTTCCCCTTAATATATCCTGTGCCAGTTATCTGGTCACGATTACAAAAGGAGAAAAATCGGAAGAGTCCTATCACTTGATTGCTTGTATGGTATGTCTTATGATTGCTTTTTCATTTATTTTAAGACAGCAGGTTTTGTTTGAAACTTCAATGATATGGATGTGGGCTGTGTTTTATGTATCATCCATTATCTTTTTAGCAAAAGCAATTCAGAAATATTTGAAGTATGAAAAAATGATTGGAGAGTTGACATGGAACTTACAATAAAAGATCTCACAAAAGAATATGGAAGTAAAAAAGCTGTTTGCAATTTCAATGTTACACTAAATAATGGTGTATATGGCTTATTAGGAGCAAATGGAGCAGGAAAAACAACATTAATGCGTATGATATGCGATGTCCAGATAGAGACCAAAGGTGCCATTCTAATGAATGGGAAAAATATTCATGATTTGGGTGAACAGTACCGTAATGTTTTAGGATATTTGCCGCAGCACTTTGGATATTACCCTAATTTTACCGCATATAAATTTCTTATGTATATTGCGGCGGTCAAAGGCCTGCCGCATAAAAAGGCACATAATCGTACGTTGGAATTGTTAAAAGAAGTGGACCTGCTGGAACAGAAAGATGAAAAAATCAAGAATTTTTCCGGTGGAATGAAACAGCGATTAGGGATTGCACAGGCCCTTTTGAATAATCCTAAAATTTTGATCCTGGACGAGCCTACAGCGGGGCTTGATCCAAAAGAACGTGTACGATTTAGGAACCTAATTAGTGCATTAGCAGAAGATCGGATTGTGATTTTATCAACTCATATCGTATCGGATGTTGAATATATCGCGAAAGAAATCCTGATTATGAAAAAAGGGAAATTGGTTCATCAAGGACCACCGGAGGAAATACTGATGCCAATCGAAAACTATGTATGGGAGTGTGAAGTTTCACATAAGGAAGCAGGAAGATTGGAAATGGAATATATTACAGCAAATCTCAGGCATAGTAATGGTGCAGAGAGACTACGGATTATTTCAGAGAAAAAACCTTGCGAAAGTGCATGGAATGTAGAACCGACACTGGAAGATTTGTATTTGTATTATTTTGCGGAGGAATCAGAACATGAAGGATATGATAAAAGCAGAAAGAACTAAAATTATGTTAAGAAAACCGACAAAGATTTTGTTTATTGCCGGGGTTATTCTTACATTGGCCTACTTCTTCTTTTTACAGTTTAATTATGCTTCAGTATATTATGATTATGATACAGGTAAGATGAGCACAGTAAGCGGTTTTGCAGCTGTGGAACAGAGAAAAGAAATTGCTGGTCTTTTTGAAGGAGAATTGACACAAGATACTTTGGAGAGAATACAACAGAAACTGAATGAGGCTGAAAATGCCACAAAGGGCAGGGATGAAAATTCTGTATTTGCTGCCACACATGTTTATCGTGACCAGGCGGCTATTTTGGAATATGTAACGAATCCGGATGGAAGTTTGAAAGAACTTCAAGTTGCATATCCAAACAGTAAATCTGTTATTTTAGGCTATTGTGACGGATGGGATCTTATGCTGTCAGGAATGGGCGGAGTTTTAAGCCTACTCATGTGCCTGTTAGTAGTGATTGCTTTATCTCCGGTTTTTGCAGAAGAATATTCCAGCCATACAGATAGCGTGATTTGTGCAGCACGTTATGGGAAAACAAAGTTAGTAACTGCAAAAGTAATTGCCTCACTGGAAACAGTAGTCGGAATGTATATTGTTTATCTTTTCTTTTATGCTGTTCTTTATGGTGGATTTTATGGATTTGATGGGTGGAATGTGAGCATTCAGTCATCTTTGCATTACGCTTCATCGACCTATGCAATTACATTCTTACAGATGTTTTTAATTTCTGTAGCATTGAATATATTAGGGATTATGGCCTTGACAGTGATTACGTTATTCTTGTCTGCAAGGATGGGAAGCCCGGTTTCGGCATTGATCATTTCATGTATTGTATCTTTCCTGCCTGTACTGTTCGATTTTACAGATAGTATACCGATTTTGCAAAAAATGCAGGAGATTTGCCCGATTTTCATGCTTCATATCAATGGGGTATTTGCAGCAATGAAAACCTATGCGGGGATTATACAGCCGATTATTATGATTGTATTTAATTTAGGGATTGGTGTGGTGTTTTATGTATTAATAAAAAAGACATTTAAAAGACATCAAGTAATCGCATAATCATGCAAGGTAGGTGGTATTTATAGAAAGAATAATGGTAATGGCTTTTTTCTGATTCAAAGGAACATATTATGAATAAGGTCCTTGCAGTAGTAGATAATGAGCCGACAATGAAATATATTCAACAATGCTCAAACATTCCGGATATTTTAACTTTCTCTAATTTGGAAATTGATATTCGTGAGCAAACCGTTTATTACAACAACGCGCTTGTAGTTTTGACTCACCATGAATTCTTTACATTACTTTATTTAGCTCAGCATCCAAAATGGGCATTCTCGAAGGAACAAATTTATGAGGCAGTGTGGAAAGAGTCTGGTGATAAGTGTGGAGCAACAGTGACAATCGTGATAAGTCAGATCAGAAAAAAATTGGGCGGTGCGTATATACGGACTGTAATAGGTAGTGGATACAAGTTTGATGTATAAAAGAAGCAGCAGGGGAGGTTTTATTGTTGAGCCACCTCTGCTGCTTTTAGCACTTGGTTGAGAAAGATGTAAATTTGCGATATAATGGTAGGCACGATTCAACAGTAATACATAGAAAATTATAAAAAATATCAATAGACATCTGTGTCGGGTGAAAGAAATAGCGCATTTCTCGCTTTATGTCGTGTTTTTTTACCAGAAGAAAAGGTAGTCTGTTTTTGAAAGGAGGAACGATTGTGAATCCAAAAGAAATAGGAGCATTTTTAAAACAGCTTCGTAATGAAAAGGGAATCACACAGGAACAATTGGCAGAAATTTTGGGGGTTTCAGGGAGAACTGTTTCAAGATGGGAAACGGGAAACAATTTACCTGACCTGAGCATTTTGGTACAAATTTCTGAATACTACGATGTAGAAATTAAAGAAATTCTGAATGGAGAAAGGAAAAGCGAGGATATGGATAAAGAATTAAAAGAAACATTATTAAAAGTAGCTGATTATACTGAGCTGGAGAAGCAAAGAGCTGCAAGAAGCGGAAATATTTCGTTCGGTATTATGTTCCGGGTATGTGCAGCAGCTATTGTTGTACAAATGATTATGACAGGAGATCTGTCCCTGATTATTGGGGAAACGGTAATACTGATTTTTGGTGCGGGGGTATATATTTTTTCTTCCGTAAACAATGGAGCATGGAATGGAACCCGGATAAAAAGTACACATAAGAAAGATTTTATCGTCAGCGTAATATGTGTAGGAATATTTAGTATTCTGCTCTGTTTGATATTATCCAAAACTATGGTCTTATCTCGTGCTATTGGAACGTCTATTTGCTTTTTTATTGTTCTTTCAACAGTATCATTTGCTTTGCTAAGAGGGATTTCCTATCTTTCTAAAAAGAAATCTGACGAGTTAAAAGATTAGCGAAACGCTGTATAGGGTAAATGTTGATATTATGCGATGGAGACAATGAAAAGGTGTATTGGAGGAATAACATATGAGTCGGGACGTATTAGCAGTAAATGGAATCTGTAAGAATTATGCGGATTTTTCACTGAAAAATGTAATATTTCATGTTCCAGGAGGCAGTATTGTTGGCCTGGTTGGAGAAAATGGAGCTGGTAAGTCAACTACTCTAAAAGCTATATTAAATATCTGTTCTGTAGATGAGGGGAGTGTGGAGTTTTACGGGAAAGAAATCCGGACTCTCTCAGCATTAGAGAAAGAGGATATAGGAGTGGTGTTTGATGACAGCGTTTTTTATGAAAATCTTACAGCACTTGAACTGGAAAAGATTTTTTCAAAGATTTATAAAAAATGGGACTGCTCGTATTTCCTGGAATTATTGAACCGATTTCATATCTCGGTAGATAAAAAACTGAGTGAGTATTCAAAAGGGATGAAATCAAAGCTGGCTCTTGTCAGCGCATTAAGCCATTACCCGAAGCTGTTAGTGATTGATGAATCACTGTCTGCTTTAGATCCGGTGATCCGGGATGAGGTTTTGCAGATGCTGCATGAATTTGTAGCAGATGGGGAGAAGGCAGTTTTATTTTCCTGTCATATTGTGGAGGATTTACAGAAGATAGCGGACTATATCGTGTTTATTAACCACGGAAAGGTTGCTTTCGAGAAAAGTCTGGATGACCTTTTATGTGGTAATGCAGTCATCCATTGTGTTGGAAATCAAATGGGGGAAATTGAGAAAGAGGATGTGATTGCTTACTGCAAAGAGGGAAATGAAACAGCAGTTATGATCCGCAACTATGGTCATGCGAGAGAAAAATATCAACAATTTTCTTTTGAACAGACAACGATGGATGAAATATTGAAAATTATGATGAAGGGGGAATGGTCATGAAAGGATTATTGCTGAAGGATTTTTATAATTTAAGGACAACACTGAAAACGATGCTGATGATCTTGGTGATATTTTTGGTCTTTGTCATCATACGGCATTATGAATTTGCATTGCCGCTGATTCCGGTGCTGCTTAGTAGCTCTTTGTTAACAACAGTTATAAATCTGGATAAGCATTCCAAATGGAATATGCTGATGGTCACAGCGCCGATAGAGAAAAAACAACTGGTGCAAGAGAAATACGCATTGCTTATGCTGCTGAATATATGTGGTATACTGATCGGCACGGCAGCATCCATTCCGTTTATTGTGTCTGGTAAAATAAAACTGGTCAGTTTTATTGATATGACATTACTCGGATGGAGTATCTCATTACTGCAGGGAACAATTTTCCTTACACTTTCTTACCTGTTTGATAAGAACCTGATGGAAAAGCTGGAGCTTATGATGGTAGTATCGTATGTGGTTTCATTTGCAATCATCATTCCCTTATATTTCCTAGTGCCGGATTTGTTTGGTACTGAAAACCACAGCTTGATTATTACACATTTCATTATTTTTCTTGCGATATTGGCCGTGTATGGAATTTTGGAACAAGTGTCGATTACGAAAAGTGTGAAATCAGAAAATTTGTAGGGAGGAAAATAGATGGATTTTAATGATGAGAAAGATTATATTATGCGTATAATTAAAGAAATGGTGAGGGTTCTTTTTTCTTTAATGCTTGGGAAACAGTACAAGTCTGTGGAGTTACCAGAAGAAAATAAATATGAGGTTTCTGGAAAAGCATTGGAGGAATTTGAAAAGATGGTAGATCAGGGATTTGTAAATGAAGCAGAGAATATGCTATTGGAAAACATTGATTATACCCAAAAAGAAGAAATCCTTGCTGCGTTACTATTTTATCAATATATAAGCGAGAAAGATAATGCTTTTTTGGCTTCACATAATTACTCCAAAGAAGAAGCGTTGGATGGAATTAAAGCGTTGGCAGAAAAAGCTGGATACGGTGAAATGAGTGAGATATTTCTGGACTCTCTTTAAACAGAGGCGTAGCCAATGGTATTGAAAGGACATGGCGGATAGTATAAGAATGTGGTGGTAGGAAACAAGGTTGGAGATGGGCGAAATGATTAATATTCTAGTGATTGAAGCCAACACATCCATCATCCAGGAAGTATTGATGTTTCTTTCTGATAAGTCACAGTGTCAGATTACGAATTTATCATTGCCAGGAGAAAACGATGGCATATTGTCTTTCCCCGGTTTGAAAATATATATCCATAAACAGACCGTTTACCACAACGCCACCCTCATTCCCCTAACTCACCATGAGTTCTTCACACTGCTTTACTTAGCGCAACACCCATCCTGGGTTCTCTCAAAACCTGCAATCTACGAAGCAGTCTGGAAAGAGCCGGGAGATAAATGTGGCTCGGCGGTGACGAATGTAGTAAGCCAGATCAGGCGGAAAATCGGGGATGGTTATATAGAAACTGTGGTGGGGAGCGGGTATAGGTTTGTGGGATAGAGAACATCTCGGAGTGTTATTGAACTGTTCCGGGATGTTTTTATAAGTGCATTTTGATTTTAGAGTATAAAACCCTATGTTACCATTTTGTTTACATGGATTTTTAGGGTGTTTCTTTCATTTGACAGCAGGATATTTTATAATCAGCCTATCCTATAGGAATCAAATCAGAAAAAGGCGGTTGATATTTATGGTTGAATTTGGTGAAAAGCTAAAAAGGGCAAGAGAAGAAAAGGGAATGACACAGCAGACTTTATCAGAGCATCTCTATGTTACCCGGCAGGCGGTATCTCGGTGGGAGTGTGGAGCCAGGTATCCAGACCTTCTGACGGCTAAAAAATTATCAGAAGTGTTAGAGGTGTCTTTGGATGAATTGCTGTCCGGGGAGGAAATGAAAAAATGCGTGGAAAAAAATCCTATTGTGGAATCTCCCGTGATAGGCAGAGTACAGTCTGCTTTATACGCCCTTGCAGGGGTAGCATATTTACTTATGAGCATTTTTACAATTAGATTTCTGGTGCCGGAACTTGTAGGAGCAAACTCGGAAGTGATCGGATATGGAACTGCATATATATTAGGATATGTGCTAATTACATTGCTGCTTTTTTGTGGACTGGCATTTTCTATTCGTGGAAAATTAACACCTAAAAAGGCAGGAGTGATTGCCGCTGCCTATTTTGGTATGCAAATATTATCAAATATTTTTGAACTAATACAGGTGCCTGGTATATGGCCGACCGTATTTCAAAGTATCATTTATCTGCTTTGTATTGCAGTTATTGTCGTATATTATTTCCAGGCGAGAAGGCTTTCTCCGATACCAGTGTATTTTGTTGCTGCGTTTGGCTTGATAAGAAGTGCCGTCATATATTTTCAGACGTTGCAGTTGGAAAATGACCTTGCATTTATCGTAAGAACCATATGGCTGATAGCAGTTGCGGGATATATGGGATTAATGGCATACCAGGCATATTCGTTAGAGAAAAAATGGCGATTGGCGGTAAAATAAGTAATTCGAAAGACTAAGGAGGGCGGAGATGTCAGTACAAATGAATATCAAACGGCAACCCGTCATCCGGCGTGGATGCCTTACCATTGATTCACAGCGATATACGGTCGTACTTGCTGGAGAGGAAATTGATCTTTATCCGAAAGAATTTGATGTCCTTTACCTGTTGGCACAGTATCCTGGTTGGGTGCTTTCTCCTGAACAGATTTATGGAGCCGTTTGGAAGGAATGCGTGGCTGGATGTGAGCATGTGGTCTACAATGTGATTTGCCAGCTTAGAAGGAAGCTGAAAAACCCGGATATGATTCAGACGGTTGTCGGGAGAGGGTATAAGTTTGTGGGATAAGAAAAGCGCAAAAGGCTGATGGCATGATTCGAAAAATGCTGTCAGCCCTTCGTGCTTTGGGGATAAAATATCAACCTAAATTGATTTTCACATAGGAATGAAGTTCTAACTATTAGATAATAAATTCGGAGTGGTCCGAAATTTTTTGATTTTCTGCCAGTAACTTTTGGAATGCCAGCAATCCTGTTTCAAGTTCGTTAGTAGTATAGGGAGAGCAGATTGCAATACGGATTGCTGTTTGCGTGGTCTTTCCGACAGCAAAACGGTCAGAACAGAGCACATGTATTCCACGCTCTTTTGCCTGTAATTCAAATTGGTATCCATTATATCCGGAAGGTAATGGAAGCCACTGAAAGAAGCTATAAGGATTGGTATTGAGGTTGTCTGGAAAGTATTTTTTAAAAATAAGGTTTCGCTCTTTGGAAAGTATTCGTTTTTGTTGAATGATATTATCTGCGATACCATCTTCAATCACTTTACTTGCAATTTCAGCATTTAAAAGCGGTATTTTCAGGTTAATATTATTTGCTGTACTCAAAATGGACTGCTGCAGCCGATGTGGAAAAACCATATAAGCAATTCGCAGTCCGGCGGAAAGAGACTTGGACATGCCATGCAGGTAAACAGTATGATCCGGTATCAGAGAAAAGAAAGGAATGTCCTTTTCCTCTGCGATAAATCCGTAGGTATCATCTTCAATCAAGATAAGATTTTGTTCCTGAATGATTCGAGAAAGCTCCTTCCGGCGTTCCAGTGGGATCGTTATCCCAGTAGGGTTATTGCAGGATGGCATCAGATAAATTCCTTTCATGTCAGAAAGATGACATTGCCGTTCCAGTAAATCCGGTATCATTCCATGTTCATCCGACTCAACAGAGATGAGCTGTATATGAAGTTGTTTTGCCAGTGTAATGAAATTAGAGTATGTAAAAGCATCTGTTACAATCTTATCTCCAGGCTGGAATAATGCAAGAAGCGAAATGGTAAGCGCATTCTGTGTTCCGGCAGTCAAAATAATATGGTCACAGGAAGCATCTACATGGAAAGTTGACAGCCATTTTTGGGCTGTCCGTTTGTGGTGCATATTTCCTAAGGTAAAATTAAATTCAAATAATCGATCAGAATGCTCACCTTGCAAAATAGTCCGGGCAGCATCGGCAACGATTGAATTAAACTGATAATAAGGACGGATCAATCCAAGCTCAATAAAATCCTCCGCTGGTTTTTCCCATTTGGGCAATACGGCGTTGGGTGATATAAAGGTTCCACTGCCGATTGCTGCATAAATCAGTCCCTTTGCCTCACACAACTTGAAAGCACGGGTAATTGTACTCAGATTTACATCTAAGAAATCTGCTAACTCCCTCTGAGGTGGTAATTTCGTATTGGGAGTAAGTTCTCCATTCAAAATATCCTGTTCTAAAGCCTCTGCGATAGAGAGATAAAGGGGCGGCTTTAATTTCGCTTTGTTGGGTTTCCATGACATCGGGAAATTTTCAAAAGAATTTACCGGCATATATAACTCCTCCAATCGGAAAAATGTCTTGCATACAATTTTAATCTTGAAGCGGTACAAAGTCAATGGTATCGTAATAATTGTTTTAATTGTATGCTTTTATTGAGAGCAGGAGGTATTTATGGAAAGAGAATTAAGAGACCAGCTTTTAAGGCTGTTGGAGAATAATAGTAAATTATCCTCACAGGATTTAGCAGTTATGTTAGGGGCTGCAGTAGAAGAAGTAGCGAATGAGATTTCCGTATTGGAACAGGAACATGTTATATGTGGCTATCATACCTTGATTGACTGGAACAAGATCAATGATGATGATGTCACTGCGTTAGTTGAATTACGGGTAACGCCTCAAGGGGGAGATGGCTATCAGAAACTGGCAGAAAGGATAAAAGAATTTCCACAGGTAGTGACTTTGTACCTGATGTCGGGGGCTTATGATTTTCTTGTTATGGTAAAGGGAAAGACATTAAAGGAAATTTCGCTTTTTGTATCCGGTAAGTTGGCATCTATCCATGAGGTACAAAACACAACCACCCATTTCACTTTGACAAAATATAAAGAATTTGGGGTGGATTTTGAGGTAGAAAAAGTGGATGAAAGAATGGTGGTGACACCATGAAAGAGCTGCTTTCCCAAAAAATTTTACAGTTGAAGCCATCTGGAATACGAAAGTTTTTCGATGTAGCAAACGAAGTGCCAGGGGTAATTTCCCTGGGCGTTGGGGAGCCGGACTTTCCAACGCCCTTTCATATCCGGGAGGCCGGAATCCAGGCAATGCAGTCGGGTAAAACTTTTTATACGGCCAACAGTGGACTAAAAGAGTTACGAAAAGAAATCTGTATCTACACGGAAGAAAAAATAGGAAATCGGTATAATCCTGATACAGAGGTGATGGTTACGGTGGGCGGCAGTGAAGCGATTGATATTGCTTTGCGGGCGATTATGAATCCCGGTGATGAAATTTTATATATAGAACCCAGTTTTGTGTCTTACCTTCCCTGCATTACAATGGCAGACGGGATTCCGGTTCCGATAGAATTAAAAGCAGAAAACCAATTCCGTTTGACAAAGGATCAGTTAGAGGCGGCAATCACGCCAAGAAGCAAAGCACTTATTTTATCTTATCCCAATAATCCAACGGGGGCGATTATGGAGCAGCATGACCTGGAAGGATTACTGGAAGTCATCCAGAAGCATAATTTGCTGGTGATTTCGGACGAAATTTATAGCGAACTTACTTATGGGAAGAAGCATATTAGTATTGCTAGTTTGCCGGGAATGAGAGATAGGACAATCCTGATCAATGGGTTTTCAAAAAACTTTGCCATGACAGGGTGGCGTTTGGGTTATGCATTAGCGAATTGCGAAGTCATGGAGCAGATGAATAAAGTACATCAATATGCTATTATGTGTGCGCCGACAATCAGCCAGTATGCAGCAATCGAGGCATTAAGACATAGCACCGAAGATGTAGAACGCATGAAAGAGTCTTATAATCAGCGCCGCCGTTATCTGTATCATGAGCTGGCCCGCTTGAAGTTACCATGTTTCCAGCCGGAAGGTGCCTTCTATATATTCCCTGATGTCCGTGAGTTTGGAATGTCCAGTGAGGAATTTGCAGTGGATCTTTTAAAAGAGGAAAAAGTAGCGGTTGTACCCGGAAGTGCATTTGGGGACTCAGGAGAAGGCTTTATCCGGATTTCTTATGCATATTCAATAGCAGAATTGAAAGAAGCTCTGCTAAGGATAGAGCGATATATCCAAAGGAAAAGGAAGGAACTAGCATGAAGGATTTAACACAGGGAGATGAACTAAAGACGATATTTTATTTTTCCCTGCCAATTTTCATCGGAAACTTATTTCAGCAGCTCTACAATGTGGCAGATAGTGTGATTGTTGGAAATTTTTTAGGGAAAGAAAGTCTGGCAGCAGTAGGTTTCAGCTATCAAATTAATTTTCTTTTGATTGCTCTTTCGATGGGAATTTCACTGGGAGCGAGTGTCCTTGTTTCCCGGTACTTTGGTGCAGGGGAGAGGGAGAAGATAAAGAAGGTCATTGATACCGGATTTTTATTTTCCGTTTTCCTGGCAATCATCATAGCAGTTGCAGGCGTCATCTTTTCAGAAAAGATTTTACTGTTTTTCCGAGTTCCTGATAAGTTAATTGGAATGGCTGACAGTTACTTGAAACTTATATTTATCGGGTGTATTCCCACCTTTTCATACAATGCTCTGACTAATATTTTACGAGGAATAGGAGATTCCAAAACTCCAACATACATATTAATTGCAGCAACGCTTATTAATATAGTTTTAGATGTTTTCTTTATTACGGTATTGGATATGGGAGTTAGCGGCGCAGCTGTCGCAACCGTAATCGCACAGACATTTTCTTTCGTTGTGTGTATGCGGTACATGAAATACAAATATCCCGATCTCTTTATCCGGATATGGAATTTGCAGCTGGATTTGAAAGAATTGAAAAAAAGTCTGGTAATCGGAACACCTGCTATGCTTCAACAGGTATTTGTCAGCGTAGGTTTTATGTCCATTCAGTTTTTAATCAATGGATTTGGAACTGATTGTATGGCTGCTTATACGGCAGCTTCTAAAGTGGACTCTTTTGCAGAAATGCCTGCTTTGAATTTGGGGCAGGCAATGACGAATTTTGCGGCACAGAATTATGGAGCTAAAAAAATGGATCGGGTAATAAAGGGCGGAAAGTCAGCATTGGTCATGGGAGTGGGTGTATCGGTTCTTATTTCTACTGTGATATGTTTGTTCCCTTCCAGCTTTATTTCAATATTTAACCGTGATCCGGGAGTTATACAGATTGGGAACAGCTATCTTCGCACTGTGTCGGTTTTTTATTTCGTTTTTGCAGCCATGCAGATATTAAATGGCATATTGCTAGGATATGGGAAATCATTTGTCCCAATGCTTGCATCAATCGGATCACTTTGTCTTATGCAGGTTCCTGCAGCCATTATACTTTCAGGAACCAGTTTGGGATATAACGGTATTTGGATTGCAGCACCGATAGGGTGGTTTGGGGGACTGACGATTCGGTTTCTGTATTTCCGGTATATTGCCAGAAAATAGCAAAAAGGTTTATAGGGGTAATTATGAAAATAGATATGACCTCGGGAAAGCCTATTCATATTTTATTACAATATTCCCTGCCGTTACTAGCGGGAAGTATTCTTCAGAATCTTTATAATATTTTTGATACAGCCATTGTAGGACATATTTTAGGGAAATACACTCTTGCAGCCGTTGGAAATTCTTATGTTCCAATGCTGATTATCAACAGCATTATTTTGGGGATAGCCTCTGGCATTTCCATTTTTGTTGCCCGATCATTCGGTGGGCATGATGAAGAAAAAATTAAGGAATGCATTGGTTCTGTTCAAACACTGATTTTATTTGTGGGAATTGGATTGTGCATTTTATTTCTTGTATTTGCCAGATGGATTTTTGTTTTTATGAAGATACCGGATGATATTATTGGCTCGGCAGCCGCTTATTTAAGGATAATATCTTTAGGAATCCCATTCTTGGCAATCTACAATTTTTATTCTGCTTTGATTAAGGCAAAGGGAAATTCTAAGACACCGGTTCAATGTATTAGCATTTCCTGTGGAATGAATATTCTTCTTGATTGTCTGTTTGTAGCCTGGTTCCGGTGGAATGTGGAAGGGGCTGCAATTGCCACTGTTATTTCACAGGCGGCAGCGGCAGGTATGTCGGTATTGTATTTATACCGATATGACAGAGAGGTTTTAATGGAAAGCCCTAATAATAAGTGGATAGGTTCCATGCTTAAATTAAGTATAACCGGGATTGTACAAAATGGATCATCTGCACTCAGTATGTTTTTTATTCAGGGAATTATCAATACATTTGGTGTAAATGAGATTTCTGCTTACTCATCTGCATATAAAATTGAAGGTATTCTCACTATGCCAGCGGTTAATCTTGGAAATGCCCTATGTGTTTATGTTGGACAGAATATGGGAGCGGGGAATTGGAAACGGACTAAGCAGGGGCTAAGGGACTGCTTTAAGATTGCAGTAGTTATTACTTCTATGGCAATGATAATAATTTGGGCCGCAGCACCATTTCTCCTTTATCTTGTGGTAGGGGATGAAAAGGAAGTGATTCGTGTTGGTGTACTTTATCTCCAAATTATTTCAATCACTTTTCCCCTATGCGTCAGTCTGTATCTGCTGACGAATTTTCTACGTGGTGCTGGTGAGATTATATATCCTCTGTTTAACACTTTGCTTGAGCTAAGTTTCCGCACAATTTCGGCTTTTGTTTTGGCTCGTTATTTAGGATTTATTGGAGTGTTATTATGCAGACCGTTGAGTTTTATTGTGAGTACGATAAGTCTTTCACAGAGATATATCTCAGGAAAGTGGCGACAGCACTGCATAAAGAAGGGTAGTGACGGCAATCGTGAATGTAGTGAACCAGATTAGGGGGGAAAATTGAGGATGAGTATATGGAAACTATTGTGGAGAGCGGATATAGGTTTGTGAGACGGCGAACGTTCTGGAGTGACACTGTGAACTATTGCTTTGGGTTCTTTTTATGGTTTAAAAAAGAGCATAAGATATCAAATACGACTTGATAAGTGGTTGTCTCCGATTTATAATACTATTTCATTAAAGTGCCTATTTGGAAACGTTTATAGTATGAGATTAATGAGGTGAACCTATGAAAATACAACCGAGTGACTACATGAAAAAGTGTTTAAGAATATGTTTCGATGCTCAGGTCGCATCAATGTTAGATACTTATGCTTGCATTGTGACCTTTGAAAAAGGAACACATGTAATTAGAGTAGGAGAGGTAGTCAGCTCATTTTATTTTATAATATATGGTATTGTAAGAGGTTATTATATTGATGATGAGGGGCATGAGGTTACGAAATGTTTTGAAGCCGAGAATTGTTTTTTCGGATCAGAGTGCTATAGAACAAATCAGAGCGCATCCTTTTATGTTGAGTGCTTGGAAGAGTGCAAATGCTTAAGGCTACCATATTCCTTAGTTAAGAAACTTATATCTTTGGATCAACAGGTGGGAAATTATATTCAGAATTTATATCTGGAAGAGGTAGGAAAACTAGAACATCGAACTAGAGATTTACTTTTAATGACCGCAGAGGAACGATATATTTCTTTTTGTAAGGATTATCCGAGTTTGCAGAGAAGAGTACAGTTGCGATACATAGCGTCGTATATTGGCATACAACCGGCCTCAATGAGTAGAATTAGAAAAAAATTAAAAAATCAAATATGAATTAACAAAGGTGAATTACAGCCTCTTTTTGCGGACGTATAATTATTGCAAAAGGAGGCGTTTTATGGAATATGCTTTAATTACTGGTGCAACAAGCGGAATTGGATTTGAATTGTCTGTATTGTATGCTCAAAATGGATATGGGCTTGTGCTGGTGTCTTCTAGCAAGGAGCATTTAGAGAATACGGAAAATAGATTGAATGAACAATATAGCGTTCCTATTCTCATATATGAGCAGGATTTGACAAAACAAGGTGCTGCTCTTGAATTATACAATAAAATAAAACAGAAGAAGCTGGACGTTACGGTGCTGATTAACAATGCAGGACTTGGTCTTGTTGGAGCAACTGATGAAATAAATCTGAGTATCGATGAACAAATGATGATGTTAAATATGATAAATCTTGTCTCATTAAGTAAATTGATTATTTTAGATATGTATCGGAATAAAAAAGGGAAAATATTAAATGTATCTTCAACAGGTGCGTTCCAGCCAGGGCCATACACATCAACCTATTTTGCAAGCAAGGCGTTTGTATTAAGTTACAGCAGAGCGATACGATACGAGGCAAAAGCGAGAGGTGTTCAAATATGTATACTTTGTCCAGGGGCTACGAAAACAGGCTTTTTTAGAAGAGAAGGTACAGCTACTCCAAATAAAGCGATGTTACCTGAGCAGGTTGCCCGCATCGCATTTAGAGGATTAATGAAAAATAAAGAAATCATTATACCAGGTTTAAAAAATAGATTGCTTCAACTTTTTCCATTAAAGATAAAAATGCTTAGTGTTGCAAGAATGAAGAAAAAAAGCAGAGATTGAACTAATCGAAGTGTATTGACTTATTATGTGCTTGATGAATGATCTTGTATAATGAACCATTTGTAACTTATTATGTAAGGGAGGCGGAGATGTCAGTACAGATGAATATCAAACGGCAACCCGTCATCCAGCGTAGATACCTTACCATTGACCTGCAATGCTGTACGGTTATATTGTCGGGTGAACAAATAACTCTATATCCGAAAGAATTTGATGTCCTTTACCTGTTGGCACAGTATCCTGGTTGGGTGCTTTCTCCTGAACAGATTTATGGAGCCGTTTGGAAGGAATGCGTGGCTGGATGTGAGCATGTGGTCTATAATGTGATTTGCCAGCTTAGAAAAAAGCTGAAGAACCCGGATCTGATCCAGACGGTTGTCGGCAGAGGATATAGGTTTGTGGAATAAGAATAGAGGCAGAGGTAGCCGCTCTATTAAAGGAGCACACACTTCTGCCTGTTTAACATTTTACATTTCAAGTGCCTGGTTGGTAGTTGCTTTATATGATAGTAAAGGAGCCGCATTTTTAGGTTGCCGTTACTATGGGCTTTTACTTTATCAGTGGAAGGACAATTTCTCCTGATAAAACGGCATAAATGGAAAACACACTAATAATACACAAAATTATGCCTATTACACGAATAACTATCGGAAATACTCTGTTATCAAACCACTTCTTGTATATATTGATAGGTAAAAGGAGAAGCAATAAACCAATAACCAAAGTAATAGAAAATAAAGTTACATACATCTTGTTCCCTCCTATTTTTGAATTGCGGTAGCAATATTTTTCTTTGAGTACGCTAACCCGATGGATACTAAAATTGCTACAATAAGGTAAATATGAATCCATTCAAATATTGGCCTCAATCCATAGAAAACTACTTCACACGGGAAACCTATCAAATGCACAATAGTTCCCTGAATATCCCAGAACGCTAATATAAATGCAGCTATTGATGATAACAAGAATATTGCGTTGATTATAGTAGCTATTTTTTGCATAGTTACGTCTTGTTGTGTCCAGTAGAGAAATAGTGACCATGAAATCATCAATAAAATTACTGCCAACAAGTTTGCTAATACGGGTGTCCCCTCAAACAATATTCCGCCGACACTTAGATTTAAGGATATAACTACAAGGGTAAGCAGAATCGTACAGGATTTGCAAAATACTATTTTTTTGTTTCCCTTTTGATATTCAAGAGCCATACTCTTAAGATTTTCTTCGGCTTTTTTTGGAATATCATCAGATGCGATTCTCTCTCCTGCAAAGAGTTCATTCAATGTGATGTTTAGAAGCAAACATATATCATCAAAGAGGGAAGCGTCCGGCATACATTTTCCCGTTTCCCTTAGTTAAAGATATTGTTGGGTATCTCAAGATGTGTCATTCGATTTTGCCGATAAAGCGGTAGAAGATTTCCACTTCCTGTTCCCGGCTTCCGTCCTCACTTTTGACCGCTTCATGGACAAGGATTTTTTCAATCAGCGTATTCAGAAGTTCAGCCGTCAATTCTGTGGGATTGACATACTGTTTCATCAGACCTATCCACTTTTCAGCGTCAACCGCTGTCTGGGCGGCGACCTCCATCGCTTCGTGAAGCCGTTCAATTTTTGCGTCCAATTCTCGCTGTTCGCCCTGATACTTTTCGGACAGCATATTGAAATTGTATTCTGTAATGCGTCCGGCAGACCAGTCCTCATACATTTTTGCAAACAGGGTGTCTACTTCTGCTTTGCGCTTTTCCGCCTTTTTCAGTTCGGCTGTCTGCCGCTTCCTTGCAGTATTGCGTTCCTTGTCGCTGGCGTTAAGTAGCCGTTTCAGAAGTTTGTCCCCATCCTGCTGTGCCAGCACAGACCAGTATTGCAGACGGGAAAGGACATAGGCGTAAAGCACATCATAGCGGATATAGTGCATGGAACACTGGTGCAATCCTTGCCCGTACTTGCTACAATGGTAGTGGGCATAGGGATTTTTGTTCTGGCTGTTCATACCATAGGCCAGCGACCAGCCGCAGTCCGCACATTTTACCAGCCCGGAAAATATCTGTGTTGTGCCGTTCTTCTGCCGTCTGCGCCTGTTGCAAATCTGCTCCTGTACTTGACGGAACACATCTTCGGAAATAATCGCTTCGTGGGTGTTCTCCACACGATACCATTCCTCTTTTGGCTTGCGTACTTTCTTCTTGTTTTTGAATGAAATATTGGTCTGCTTATTGTGGACGCTGTGTCCGATATAGGTTTCCTCTTTCAGAATACTTTTCACCTGCGCTATCGTCCACGCATAGGCTTTTTCCTCCGGCGCTCCGGCATAGATATTTGCGAAAGTGCCGTATCTCTGGAAATTCAGCCAGCCGGGAGTAGGTACTTTTTCTTCGACCAAAATCCGTGTAATGCTGGCGGCTCCCCGGCCATGAACGGCAAGGTCAAAAATCTTTTCGATAATCCACCTTGTTTCCGGGTCAATCAGAAGATGGCCTTTCTTATCTGGGTCTTTGACATAGCCAAGCGGAGCATAGGCTCCATAGTGTGCGCCATTTGCGAACCGTGTCCGCATGGCCGCCTTTACCTTTTTGCTGGTCTGGCGGGCGTGCATTTCATTCAGAATGTTGAGGAATGGGGCAAGCTCATTCTCTCCGTTGATGGTGTCCACATTGTCATTGACAGCGATATAGCGGACTCCTTTGCTGGGAAAGTAGATTTCCGTGTATTGGCCGGTCAGAATGTAGTTTCTGCCTAAGCGGGATAAATCCTTCGTAACAACGCAGTTGATTTTCCCGTCCTCAATGTCATCAATCATTCTCTGAAAATCCGGCCTGTCAAAGTTCGTTCCAGACCATCCATCGTCGATATATTCATCTATGACATTCAGGCTATGCTCGGCGGCATATTGCCGGAGCATCATGCGTTGTGTCTGAATACTCCCGCTTTCTCCTTGCAGTTCATCGTCCCGGCTCAATCTCATATAAAGCGCCGTGTTGTAAATCGTAGTATTGTAAGGTTGTTTCACCGTTAAAAATCCTCCTTCTAAAGAAACAACCCACGCTTACAATACTTTTGCTCTATGGCAATTATATCATATGACTGCAAAGGCATATAAAACCAAAATGGCAGAGCCGGTTGTAAGGAAATTGAAGCAACTTGTCAAAACGGTGCTTGCCCGCTGCTTTGAGGGGTGGGACAACTATCATAGGCTGAATACAGCGAATGCACAGTTATACCGCACCAATCAGCGTTTGGAGAAAGTCAATGAAAGATTGACCGAAGAAAACAAAATCCTAAAAGCAGAAAATAAAGATTACAGCCTGCTCCGTAAGGTTTTTGGTCGCAAACAGATAGATGATTTGTTGGAGCAGGCAAGAACAGTTAAAGGTCGCAAGCGTGATAATACACGATCACGATAGACAAAAATCACAGGAGGAAAAGGAAAATGACAAAGACAATTTTTGAAGAAATGGGCGGAACTTATAGACAGGTGGGTGATTATTTATTGCCGAACATCACAGTACCAGCCGAAGAAGAAATAGAGCCGATTGGTTTATGGGGGAAACGACATGCAAGGCATTTAAAGGAACACTATAAAGTGTTATATATGAACCTGCTGACAAGCGGAAAGCTGCATAGTTATCTTGCAGAAGTCGATAAGCAAGCAGAGGATATGTTTCTTCGACTGGTAAAGGAATATGCCGACAGACAAGATGTGACGGAACAATTAAAGAAAGATAATCCCTACGAATGGATTGGAAGAATGAATAATATTCAGGCTTGTGTGAGGGAAGTTGTAGGAACGGAGTTGATTTACACATAAGCGTTTTACGGTATGGTGCTCCTGCGTTTGCTGGAGTGCTGTGGTTGTGGTTGTAAAGAGGTTGTGAAAGATTGAATTTCGTAATGGTTGGATGTATAATTAGGAAGTGAAAATTTTAATTTGCACTTCCATAAGGTGAAATGTATTGACACAAAAAATACAGTATGATAGTATTGCCATTAGAAGAAAGAAAGGCACATTTTGTGTAAGGTGAGGAAATGATTAATAGATAATTTGATTTAAGTAAGACACATATAGTTATTGAGCCTGTAGAGAATAGGTTTGTTTTGTGTACGCTTAAGTTGGATTATCGCAAGAGGCATTTCCTTTGTTTTCCTTTTGGAAAAGAAATAAGGGTCTATTTAGCGAGTCTATTTTTGCGTATGCAAAAAAGACTCGTTTTTGTGTGTTCAAAATAATAATTGGCTCAGACTTCGAAAAGGAGAAACTTTAATGTTGCAGATAAAAAAATTAAATTTAACACATAAAAAAGACCTGAGAATAATTCTTAATGATTTCAACTTTGTGCTAAATGATGGAGATAAGGCAGTTATTATTGGAGAAGAGGGAAATGGGAAATCGACATTAATGAAGTGGATATACAATCCGTCGCTTGTAGAAAACTATATAGAAGCAGATGGGGAAAGGATAATGGGACACGAACGTCTTGGTTATCTTCCGCAGGAGATGCTCGATGAAGATAAGGAAAAAACAATATACGAATATTTTTCTGAAGAGGAAATATTCTGGGAGAAAACGCCTAAAGAATTGTCTGTTATTGCGGGAAAATTTGGAATGAAAAATGATTTTTTCTACAGTAACCAGACAATGGGTAGTCTTTCAGGAGGCGAAAAAGTCAAGACACAACTTATGAGGCTTTTCATTCGCGATGTTTCTGTGCTGTTGTTGGACGAACCTTCCAATGACATCGACATTGCGACGCTTACATTACTGGAAAAAATCATAAATGACTGGAAGCACATTGTGCTTTTTATTTCACACGATGAAACGCTGATAGAGCGTACTGCCAACATGGTGATACATATCGAGCAGATTATACGAAAAACAAAGGCGAGATATACCGTGGCAAAGCTTCCCTATAGACGCTATGTGGAAGAACGGCTTCATAAATTTGAAATCCAAAAACAGCGGGCACTGAGTGACCGTAGGGAGAAAAAGATTCGCGATGAAAAATATCAAAGAGTTATGCAGAGTGTACAAGGTGCATTAAGAAGTTGTACCAGACAAGCACCGTCTGTTGCCAAAAACTTAAAGGACAAAATGCATACGGTTAAGGCAATGGAACGAAGATTTGAAAAAGAAGATGAAAATATGACTCAGATGCCGGAACAGGAAGAAGCAATCTTTGTCAAATTAGGGGATGAAAACTCACACATTCCCGCAGGAAAAACGGTCATAGAATATGAACTTTCAAAGCTTGTGACTCCGGATGGCAAAAGAATTTTAGCAGAAGGAATTCATTTAAAAATAAAAGGTTCAGAAAAAATCTGTATGATAGGAGCCAACGGGGCAGGAAAAACGACTCTTCTAAAAAAGATAGCGGAAGAACTCCTAAATCGGAATGACATTAAAGCAGAATATATGCCTCAAACTTATGAAGACCTGCTGGATTTGGATGTTACACCGGTTGATTACCTTGATAAAACAGGAGATAAAGAAGAGCGTACAAGAATTAGAACATACCTTGGTTCACTTAAATACACACCAGATGAAATGGAGCATCCGATTCGGGAGTTATCAGGCGGACAAAAGGCGAAAGTGCTTCTCTTGAGGATGAGCTTAAGTGGTGCAAATGTTCTTATTCTGGATGAACCGACAAGAAATTTTTCACCATTGTCCGGTCCGGTAATAAGAAAAATGCTCCGAGAATTTCCGGGGGCTGTCATTAGCATTTCTCACGATAGAAAGTATATTGAAGAGGTGTGCGATAAAATATATCAGCTAAATCCTAATGGATTACAGCTAATTGGTGATTGATAACAAAAAGGATGAAAGACTGACAAATTTCAGGCTTTTAGTGAGTTGGAAAGCATACAAAGATTTGAATTTGGAGGATAGATTATGGTACGTACAGAAGATGCATGTGAAATTATAAAATATGCTTTGCAAAACGAAATTAAAGTATATTTAGATGGCGGATGGGGTGTTGATGCACTTCTTAAAAGAGAATCAAGAATACACAATGATATTGATTTGTTTGTTGAACTGAAACATTATCATGATTATATTTATGTGATTAAGCAGCATGGATTTGAGGAAGTAAATACTGATTATACAACGGATGGTCATACTGTCTGGAAAGATGATAAACAAAGAATCATTGATTTACATTGTTTTGAATTTACAGATGACGGAATTGTTTATGAGGGAGATATATTTCCATCAAAAACTTTTTCCGGTATTGGAAAAGTTGGAGATATAACTGTTTCTTGTATTGAACCATTGAGTCAGGTAATGCTTCATTTGGGATATGAACACGATAAAAATGATGTGCATGATGTGATGCTGTTGTGTGAAACATTTCAAATAGCAATACCAGATGAATATAAGGAAAAGTAAAATTTCAGTTTTGTGTTGAATCTCTAAGCAAAATAGCTTATAATTTGACATGCTACATATAGTTATTATCCACAGTTATCGAGTAGGTGTTATCAATGCCGATAACAAAATGATAACATTAGCTCGTATAGGCAGGATAATATGGATATATCAAATAATCAAAAGAACGAGAAACATTACAGAGAATAATTCCTAAACAAAAAGCGTTAGTCTTTGTAGGTCAGCAGTGATATTCTCATAGGCGTGGCAAAGGAATTTAAGGTATCGACAGACTACATACTGGGCTTATCCACCGTGAGCGTCCGTAAAAGCTACGATATTTCTGAATTAGGCTTGTCCGAGGGAGCCGTGAGGGGGCTCGTGACGGGTGCTGTTGATGTGCAAATCCTCAACCGCCTGTTGGAACACAGGAATTTTCCTAAGCTGATAGATTTGATACGGATTTATTTTCAGGACACAGCGGCAAAAGGCATAACAGCAAGAAACCAGCTTATCGAGATAGCAACGGCTTCCCTGTCCGACCTGATGAAAGAACACCCGGAACACCGGGCGGAAGCAAAGCAGGATTTACAGCTTTTGAACGCCCAGAAGATGGGGGAACATGAGGCGGAGATTGAGAAAATCAAAAATGTGTTCCTTGCTATCCTGCGGGATATTAAGAAAGACATTTACAACGGGGAACAGCCGGGAGAAGCTGTGACCGCCGCGATGTTCCAAGCCATGCGGGACGCATTGGCGGAACAGAAGCAAAACCCGCTTTCCATTGACGATGTAGCGGCGATGGTTGCCGGACAGATCGGACAGCTTACGCCGATGGATGAAGAAACTGCCGACCTGTTCAAGCAGTTGGCAAAAAAGATGATGAAAGGAATAGAATAATAGCCTGTTATTCGAGATAATAATATGCCATTAGTAAAGCATGACTACCCTGTTTTAGAGTACGATACCGCATCAAAAGCTGTTTTTCAGCCGGGAAATGGGAAAAAATGTTTTCCTGCAAAAGCAGTGTTTGCTTTTTTAGGAGACGAGGTTGAAAATTATGCACATACCCATGATGGAATACAGATAGATGAATTTGAAAGTGCAACAAGACGATATCCTATTTATGAATGTCTTTATAATCAGGAGAAAATATGTCTATGTCCGGCTCCTGTGGGAAGTGCTGCTGCCGTCCAAGTTTTAGAATATTTAATTGCAGGGGGTGTAACAAAGATTATTTCCGTCGGCTCCTGCGGCGTATTGGAAGACATCCCGGAAAATAGATTTTTGATACCTGTTTCTGCATTGAGAGATGAGGGAACATCTTACCATTATCTTCCTCCCTCCCGAGAAGTAGAGATTTCAAAGGCTGGTATAAATGCGATTGAATCTGCTTTAAGCCAAAAGAATATACCATATTGGGAAGTTAAAACATGGACAACAGACGGTTTTTATCGAGAAACAGTAGAAATGGTTCAGTATCGGAAAGAAGAGGGATGTCAAGTAGTAGAAATGGAATGTTCCGCATTGGCGGCGTGTGCAAAATTTAGAAAAGTTACATGGGCTATGCTGCTTTTTTCAGCCGATACTCTTGCAGACCCTCATAAATACCAAGAAAGAGAATGGGGAAAAACAAGTATATCCATAGCCTTAGAATTAGCCTTAGACGCTGTTTTATCAGTTGTTGAGGAGTAAAAATAAATACATATAGGAGTTACAATGAATATAAATGAATTTCCACAACAAGTAAATCAAGTTATTTCAATAGCAGAAACCATATTACAAGGTCAAATATTGGGGATATATTTATATGGTTCAGCAACAATGAATGGGCTGCGTCCAGATAGTGATATAGATATACTGATAATTACTAAACAAGAATTGAGTAATTCAATCAGAGCAGATCTAACAAAGCAATTATTGAAAATTTCTGGCTCCGTAGGCTGTATTGAAAAAAGACCTTTAGAGGTAACTATTATCAATCAATCTGATATTGTTCCGTTGCAATTTCCGCCAAAATGTCAGTATATGTATGGTGAATGGCTAAGGGGAGAGATGGAAGCAGGAGAATATCCGCAAGCCTGCAATGACCCAGATATAATGATTTTATTATGGCAAGCAAGAAAAAATAGCATAACTTTGAAGGGGGCGGAAAGCAAAGAGCTTATTCCCGCTATCCCATTTCACGAAATTAAAAAAGCAATTCGGTTTTCTTTACCTGGTTTGATTTCCAGCTTTAAGGGTGATGAAAGAAATGTGTTATTAACCTTATCACGAATGTGGTTTACTTTAGTAACAGAAGAAATCACGACAAAAGATGTTGCCGCAAAATGGGTAATTTTAAAATTGCCGGAGAGATTCCCCCCCCTCAGCCTGTCCGAAAACCTTATTTTTAGGCATAAATTTAGCCCCTTTCCTTCATCTGTGACATTGAAAACTGAATAAAATACACAGGATGAAGAAAGAGGCTTATGCCTGTT